>JAQVWY010000005.1 GCA_028709465.1 Tissierellia bacterium
TTCTATAGCTCCCACAACTCTTTTATTATCTATAATAGGGTAAGTAGACCCGATTTGATTAACTACTTTACCATTTCTTGTCTCAAGTCCTTGTCTTAAATTTACTATAGATTTTCCAGTATTCAACGCATGAATCATGCTACTGTTACCACTATCTAAGTTACCATATAAACTTGTAATCTTTCTTTTTTCTGCTATATCATCCAACTCTAAATCATACACAGAAAGGTTATTGCTTGTAAAATAAACTACAGATCCTGTATTATCAATAATAACTACATTTTTAAAGTTATCTTCTCCAAACATTTTATCTTCTCCAGTACAATGTTATTAACTAACAAAATATTACAAGAACAAAAATTAATAAATACAGATAATTTGCATAAACAATTAAAATCCATATTTTTTCAATTTTTAAAATGCACTTTATAAAAGTCGTTATATATATTAATTAAATTATAATATTATTTTTACACTTTGTCAAACTTAAATATAAATTCTCTTTCCAAAATTACTTTCAGGGAAAATAAAGACAAAAAATAGTTTTTTATGTAACATAAAGCATCCCAAACAAAATTCTATATGAAAGAGAATACTAACATGTGAATGTCTATTCATTGTGCTTAATTTTAATATTATATCTTTTATTTTTTCAGAAGTAAATTGACACTATCTATAAATTCAAATTTTCAGCTCTGGACAGTAAATAAATCTTTGGGACACATCTTTAGGCGTCAATCTATATAGGTCTAGGGATAAAGGAGTGTCCCCGAATGATAATAATTTAGACAAATTTATTTTAAATTAGACAAAACTTTAAATATTAATTTATATAAAAGTAATTCATTGTTGTACTATTGATTTTATATACGCATATACATTTATAAAAGAATGCAAAGCCGACCAAACCTTCATCTATTTGATCTAGGGTAATGTTAAAAATAAAGCATTTATAAAGGAGGAAATAACTTGTTTAAATTATTAAATGATACTTTTATTATTAGCGAAATTATAGGTTTTAATTCTACAGAAGCAATATTAGAAAGTGAGACCTCTATTTCTAATGACATGCCAAATATAGAAAAAATTATTTCTACAGAAGGAAAAATTAAAATAAATAGGGTTGACATTTCAGCTAATAAAGCAACTGTCAGTGGTGACTTAATTTATAATATTATATACCGCTCTAATGATGAAGACACATCTGTTTTTTCAATGTCTGGCAAAATTCCATTTACAGAAGAAATACAGGTTGATGGTGCAAAGGAAAACATGGAATCCCAAGTCACTTCATATTTAGATTACATAGAATCAGAACTGTTGTCTGAAAGAGAATTTAAGATTAACGCAGTTGCAGACATAGGTGTAGATGTTGTTAATAAGCATCCTGTTGATTTTATAAGCACCCTTGAATCAAATGGAAGCCTTCAAGCTAAAACAAAAAACATTAAATATACTGACATATTATTTGAAAGCACCGAAGAATTAAGCATAAATGATGCTGTTGAAATTAGCAAATCTGCTAATGAAATAGCTAATATATTAAAAAAAGATGCGGATGTTTATATAACAAATATTGATGTGATGAATGATAGAATGTTAGTAGAAGGTATTTGCAAAGTAGGATTTTTATATTCAGAAAACAACAATATAGCTTCAACAGGTTATATAACAGAAGAATTTCCTTTTACTCATTATATTGAGTTGAAAGATTCAAGAGAAGATAACATTAGAGAAGTAGACGTTGTATTAAATGATTTAACATGCAATATTGAAGGCAACTATGATAATGAACAAAAAATAATATCATTTAAAACTTCATTTAATATTAATGCAAAACTTTACGGCACAGTTGAAAAAAATATCATTACGGATTGTTATTCAACTGAATCACTTCTTGATATTGATTCAACAAAGCTAAACTTGGTTTCAACTAAAAAAGTTAAAGATGACATAATTAAGTACGAAAATGTATTTGATATTGGCTCTGGTTCAATAAAAGAAATATATTCAATGGATGTAAGCCCTAAAATATCTGATAAAAACATTGTTGACAATGATTATATTATTGAAGGATTCTTAGATGTAAACTTGCTGTATTTAAATGGTGATGTTAATAAAATAGACAGAGCATTTTCATCTATGCCATTTACTGCAACGGTAGTTTTAAATGATGAAGATAAAAACTGTGATATAACTTCCGATATAAAAATTTCCAAGTGCAATGCATATAGGAAAAATAATAATTCCGTTAACGCAAGCTGCGAAATCAAAGTTACAGTAAGAATGAAGGAATCAGATGAAGTATCTGTAATTAATACCATAACAGAAGCTGGACCAATTGACTACAACAAAATGCCAAGTTTAATTTTCAGAGTTGTACAACAAGGAGAAACAATTTGGGATATAGCAAAAAATTATAACGTATCAATAAACTACCTGAAAGAATTAAACGAACTATCCACCGATAATCTAGTACCAGGAAGCAAAATTATAATAGCAAGAAGAGTGTAATTTAATGCAGAATTGAAAATGCAGAATGCAGAATTAAAAAGGATTTTAAGATCGAC
Source organism: Tissierellia bacterium (assembly GCA_028709465.1). Lineage (GTDB taxonomy): Bacteria > Bacillota > Clostridia > Tissierellales > Sedimentibacteraceae > Sedimentibacter. Next base: position 2,571 of record JAQVWY010000005.1, read on the forward strand.
TTATCAATCGACTTAAAATCCTTTGCTTTTTTATCAATTTGTCATCCTTAACGACAGTAAAGGATCTCTAAATGACAATTCCTGCATTCTGCATTAAATAAGTTCTGCATTATTTTTGAATGTTTCCAAACTTTGTATACTGCCCTATCCACGCCAAGTCTACTGTTCCAACTGGACCATTTCTTTGTTTTGTAATTATTACTTCTGTAATCCCTTTTTTAGTTGATTCTTCTTTAAAATAATACTCATCATTATACAGCATCATTACCACATCTGCATCCTGCTCTATGGCTCCAGATTCTCTTAAATCTGACATTATAGGTCTGTGATCTGCTCTCATTTCTGGAGCACGTGACAACTGTGATAGTGCTATAACTGGACAATCCAATTCCCTGGCCATAGCCTTTAAACCTCTGGAAATTTCAGAAATTTCCTGCTGTCTGCTATCATTTTTCCCACTGCCCGACATTAACTGCAAATAATCTATAATAATTAAATCTAATCCTTTTTCCATTTTGAGCCTTCTGCATTTTGACATCATTTCAAACAATGTTATTGATGCTGTATCATCTATATATACCTTATAGTTAGAAATGGTACTCATTACAGTAAGAAGTCTGTTCCAATCATCATCATCAAGATTGCCTGTCCTTAATTTACCGCTTTCAACCATTGATTCCATGCTTATAATTCTTTGAACATATTGCTCTTTAGACATTTCCAAACTAAATAACGCGCAAGAAACTCCAGTTTTTACAGCATTAATAGCTATATTTAAAGCAAGAGCAGTTTTCCCCATAGAGGGTCTAGCAGCTAGCAAAATTAAATCGGACTTTTGTAAACCAGATGTCATTCTGTCAAGATCATCATAACCTGTGGTTATACCTGTAAGACTGCTTTTATTCATTGCTCTTTCTTCAAGCTGGTTAAATACTTCTAATAGTACATCTTGTATATCTGTAAAAGCGTTAATATTCCTATTTTGAGAAATTGAAAAGATTCTTGTTTCAGCAAGCTCAATTATTCTTTGCACTTCTTCATTTTCTTTATAACCTTTTTCAATTATCTCATTAGAAACATTTATTAACTTTCTTAATGTAGATTTTTCTTTTATTATATTGCAATAAGCTTCTACATTTTTAGAAGTAATAATATTTTCAGTTAAGTTTGCAAGGTATTCAAATCCACCTACATAATCTATCTTTTCCCTTTTCTTCAACTCTTCAGTAACTGTAAGAACATCAACAGGAATATTTTGCAGATGAACATTCTTTATACTTTCAAAAATTTCCCTATTAGCCTCAAAATAAAAATCATTAGTATCTAAAAGATTAAGAATTTTTTCAACTGCTGAACTGTCTATTAATGCTGAAGCTAATACAGTTTGTTCAGCTTCAGTATTATGAGGAGGAACCTTCCCAAAATTAATTAAATCAGACATTTTTATCCCCTTACTTTTCTGTAACTATTACATTCAACTTAGCTACTACTTTAGGGTGAAGTCTAACCTTAACTGAATATTCTCCTACAGATTTTATAGCTTCTTCAAGTTCAATTTTTCTTTTATCAATGCTGACTCCTTTTTCTGCTTCAAGATTATCAGCAATTTCTTTATTAGTAATAGAACCAAATAGTTTTCCGTTTTCTCCAGCTTTTGATTTTATTACAATAGTGATTTTTGTCAATTCTTCTTCAAGTTTTTTAGCTTCTTCATATATTTCTTTTTCTTTTTCATCTTGTATCTTTTTAGCATTTTCTAAGTTCTTTAAATTAGATGGTGTAGCTTCTATAGCTAAATTTTTAGGAAAAAGGAAATTCCTTGCATATCCATCTTTTGCATTAATAATATCTCCTTTTTTCCCTACATTCTTAACATCTTCTAGTAATATTACCTTCATTATCATCAGTCTCCTTTTTATATCTTTTTATTGCTTCATACAATTGTGATTTTGCTACATCTATATCAGTAGTTTTAATTTGAGCACCAGCCATATTTAAATGACCGCCTCCGCCTAAATATTCCATTATTATTTGAACATTTACCTGCCCCATTGATCTTCCGCTGATATTAATATAATCCTTGTTCCTAACCAATACAAAGCTTGCTTTAACATCCTTAATTGTCAGTAATTCATCTGCACTTTGTGCAGCTATTACATTTGAATTTTCATCTAAATCATCAATATAAGAAATTGCCACATCGCCAAATTTGATTTCAGACTTTTCAATTATTTCTGTCTTCTTTTTCATAGAATCAAGGCTTTCATTAAACAACTCCTTTACATCCACATTATCTGCACCATTTCTCCTTAAAAAGGATGCCGCCTCAAAAGTTCTAACTCCAGTTTTAAATGTAAATGAATTAGTATCAACCACAATACCTGCCATTAAGGCATCTGCCTCAAATTTACTTAATTTTATATGATCCTCCATATATTGAATAATTTCTGCCACTAATTCGCATGTTGAAGAAGCATATGGTTCAATATAATCTAGCAATGTATTTTCTATATATTCTTCACTTCTCCTATGATGATCTATCAATATTATTTTTTCAATTTTATTTAATAATTCTGGGGCCTCGGTATAACTGCCTCTATGTGTATCAAGGACAACACAAATAGTATTTTGATCAACTAAACTAATAGCTGTATCTGTATCAATAATCGCTTCTAAATATTTAGGATCCTCCCTGCTCATTCTATCGTACATATTTTTCAATGCATAATTTATAGTATTTAAAACTATATAAGCTTTCTTTCCCCTACTTTTTGCTATGCTGAACAAACCAATAGAAGCTCCTAAACTGTCCATATCACCTATTCGATGTCCCATAATTATCACATTGGTACTTTGGTCTATAATTTGACGTAAAGCATAAGATATTATTCTCGCTCTTACTTTAGTACGCTTTTCAACAGCTTTAGTTCTTCCCCCATAAAATTTAACAGAATTTATCCTTTTTACAACTGCTTGGTCTCCTCCCCTTCCAAGAGCTACATCTAATGCTCCCTTAGCGTATTCAATAAGTTGGTTGTAGTTTTTAGCATAAGCTCCAACGCCAATACTTAAAGTAAAATAAAAGTCTCCATTGCCCTTTATGCTCTTAACATCCTCTAACATGGAAAACCTTTTAGATTCAAAGGATTCTAAATATTTATTTTCTATCATAAAAAGAAATCTATAAGTATCATATCTGATTACAAAGCCTTCAACTTCTGATGCATACTTATTCAGAATTTTCTCTACTTCTGCAGTCATGGCAGATTTTTCGCCCTTATCAAGCTTTTCAGATATTTCATCGTAATTATCAATTTGAACTAACATTGCTATAGGTCGTTCATCATTGTACTTTACTTTTATATTAGAATAGAGTGTATTATCAACCCAATACATTATAAAGGATTTACCTTCACTAAATTTCCTATCATCAACTACAGTGTACATAATGTTAAATATTTTATTGTCTTCTGCAATCTCAACATTATTTACGACTCCATCTTTATTTATATCAAATTGGTTAAGAGGAAATTCAGAAGTATATTCTGTTATGTTTTTTATTTCTATTTTATCAACATCTAATAATTCCTTAAACTTTAGATTATACCAAAATATTTCACCTTTTTGACCTATAATACTTATTGGCATAGGGCAGTTATAAAGAGAGTTAACGGAAACATTGTCTATGTTATTTACACATTCAATTATATTATTTTTTAAATTTTTATTCCAAATTAATCGCTTTTGTAATGTAGTTAAAGAGATAATTAAAGAAATTAAAAAAGAAAATACAGCATACCAATACATCCCTTTTACTACAAAAATAAGGGTTAATAAAGTAATCAATAAGAAATATATAAGACTGTCATTTTTGAGAAATCTCGGAATTTTTTTATTATTCAAATCAATACCTCCTACATTACTATTTATACAATCTTATGTCTTATTTTTCTAAAGTCAACAATTAAATCAATTGCCCCTAAAAAGGATAACAACTCACCCATTCCTGGTGAAAATATTATTAAAAACAATATTAAAACCCTTGCTAATTTCACAACTTTAAATTTAATTAAGAAGAATTTCACAACTGCAAACCCCTGTAACAACATAGCCATAAGTAAAACTCTCAAAATATTTATCTGAATTAAATTTACATTAAAATTAAAAAATTTAAGCAAGAAAGAAATAAGTAAAAGTCCCGACATTGCAATTATAAACGTGCTTGGAAAAGAAAAATTACTCAATCCTTCATGTTTCCTTATTTTCACATTAAATCTGTGCCCTAATTTGCTAACAACAAAATAATTTATTGCAGAAACTATAACAGAAGACATTATTATAATAGCAGGATATTGTGTTTTAATCATATCAATAAGCGCTTTTCCCATGTTGTCCAAGTAATTATTTATTTCACCAATATCAGCACTATTAGATTCAACTAATGTCTTATTAAAAATATCTTTATATATGTTAATACTTTCATTTGTCACTTGTACCATATCTTGAATAAAATTAATACCTAATACTAATTGGGTTAATAATATCATTATCACAAATGAAATCATAAATGCTGCGGAACCAAGCATAATTGTTTTATTAGCTTCTTTGTCTTTGCATATACCATATGAAAGTGCAATTGCTAATGGTGTGAATAAAACTAAAAAATAAATTCCAGTCTGAAAGCCTAACAACATTGTAATTATTAATCCTGATGCAAACAATGACATAGTTGAATATTTAAGCCCTCTTCTCTTTGCCAATATAATAGCTGGAAAGGGATAAATAAATGTTAGTCCATAAAATAAAAACGTTGATAAATAAGCAAGTATAACAAGTATACCTGATATCATTGCTGCTTCAGTCATACTCGATGTTTTAATATTTCTATTCATAATTCCCTCAATTCTATTTACCTAATTATTATATTTTACTCCATATACTCTATAAAGTCAAAATTAATTTTACTTTACACTTACCTCTTTTTTAACTATACTATTTATAATACAAACTTTGAAAGAGGTGCATTATGAAAAGAAAAATATGTCTTTTACTTGTTGTTTTTATATTACTTACAACAATAACTACATATGGACAAGTGCTAGATCAAGAAAAATTAAATACAGACTTAGAATTTATGAAAAATGTAATAAACTTTGTAATTGGTAAATATAACTATGAAGTAGATCAAGATGATATTATTAATGGACTTTACGATGGTTTTTTTGGTGTATTAGATGAATACAGTGTATATTACACAGCAGAAGAGTATAAATCATTGTTAACAGATACTGCTGGTGAATTTGTAGGAATAGGTGTACAAATTACAGATTTAAATGGACAAATAGTAGTACTAACACCTTTACCCAACTCCCCAGCTATTGAAGCTGGCATTAAAAATGGTGACATTATTAAATACGTTGATAATAAAGATATATCAGGTTTGACATCTTCTGAAGCAGCAGCTCTCATTAAGGGCAAGGAAGGAACATATGTAAAAATAGGAATTATTAGAGATAATAAAGAAATTAATTTTGATATAATAAGAAGAACGGTTATTACGTCTTCTGTCGAAGGTAAAATTTTAGAAAACGGTATTGGATATCTAAAAATTACAAGTTTTTCTGAAAATATACCTTCCTTAGTTATGAAAGAATTATCAATCTTTGATAAAAATAAAGTAGAAAAAATTATAATAGATTTACGCAATAATGGTGGTGGTACACTAAATTCAGCAGTTGAACTTTTGAATTTATTCGTTACAAAGGGTCCTGTTCTGTACGTTGACTATGCAAATGGTCAAGAGGAAGTTTATTCAAGCGAATTGGAAGAACAAAAATATGATCTTGCTCTATTAATAAATGGGGGAAGCGCAAGTGCCACTGAAATATTTGCTGGTGCTGTTAAATATAAAAACGAAGGTATAATAATTGGGACAAAATCTTTCGGAAAAGGAATAGTTCAATCTTTATATAAATTACCTAATAATTCTGGTGTAAAATTTACAACCGCAGAATATTTTTCAGTCGATAAAAAGCCTGTACATAAAGTAGGAATTACCCCTGATATAATTATAGAAAACCCAGTAATTGATTTATCTAAATATCCAACATTCAGCAAAGAAAACAAACCTAGTTTGGGAAATGTAAGCCTTGATGTATTAGGCGCTGAAATGATATTAGAAACCTTATCCTATGATATAAATAAACCTGATGGTATATATGATGAAATTTCTTTCGCACAAATTAAGAAATTCCAAAAGGATAATAAATTATATCCATATGGAACTATTGACATAGCTACGCAAAATGCACTCTATCAAGCATTAGTTAGTTATTCTTCAAATAATTTGGCGGATTTGCAGCTGGAAACAGCGATAGAACAATTGATTAAATAGAATGCAGTGAATTGAGATAATGCAAGTAATACAGGGTATTGTTGTCATTATGGAGATTCTTCAGGCTATGCCTTCAGAATTAATACTTATTTGAGTATTTGTTTTTATTATGGCAAACTGGTAATTTTATAACTGAATTTTTTTTACAATTTATCTATTGACAAATTTTTTTTTCAATGTTACAATTCAAAAAATTAATAATAAAAGCTATGATGGAGAAAAAACTTTTCTATGTGACTAGTTTCAGAGAGTCGGCGGTTGCTGGAAGCCGATACTGTCAAGAAAACACACTCGCTCCTGAGCTTATTTTCTGAAATTAGTAGGAAAATACGTATTCTACGTTACAAGAAAAGATTTGTTAGAATCTAGTGAGAGGTTTTCTTTTAATATAAAAGAATTCAATATGGGTGGTACCGCGGAAACTTAATCCGTCCCTGAAATATACATGTATATTTTGGGGGCGGTTTTTTTTGTAGCTCTAACCCTATTTTTCAGAGTGTTTTTTCTGAAAAATAGTGGTAGGTCTCATGCAGCGCAATCCCAATTTGCACGACCAGAGTGAATGAACAAATTGGTGAACGTAGACTGCGAATCTATCTACATTAAAACAAAACTTAATTTGAAGGAACAAAAAACTTAAATAAAATTATAAAGTTAAATTAAAAAGGAGGATTTAAAAATGGCTAAAAAAATAAAGATTTTTGATACCACATTACGAGACGGAGAACAGTCACCAGGCTGTAGTATGAATTTAAAAGAAAAAATAGAGATGGCTCAACAACTTGAAAGATTAAATGTTGATATTATAGAAGCAGGCTTTGCTGCTGCATCAACTGGAGATTTACATTCTATACAGGAAATATCAAAAAATATAAAGAATTGTGTTATTACTAGTTTAGCAAGAGCTAATAAGGAAGATATTGATAAAGCATGGGAAAGTTTAAAATACGCAACACATCCAAGAATTCATGTTTTTATAGCAACATCACCTATTCACATGGAATACAAGTTAAAATTAACTCCAGAACAAGTTATTTCAACGGCAGTTGAAATGGTTTCTTATGCTAAATTATACTGTAATGATATAGAATTTTCTGCAGAAGATGCAACAAGAAGCAATGTTGATTTTCTAGCTGAAATATTTGATAAAGTTATAAAAGCTGGTGCAACAACAATTAATATTCCTGACACCGTAGGATATACAACTCCTGATGAATACTATAATTTTTTAACTGAAATAATCGAAAAATGCCCATCATTAAAAACCATAGACATTTCGGTTCACTGCCATAATGATCTTGGTCTTGGAGTAGCTAACTCTTTAGCTGCATTAAGAGCAGGAGCAACTCAAATAGAGTGCACAGTAAATGGAATTGGTGAAAGAGCTGGAAATGCCGCATTAGAAGAGATAGTAATGGTTTTAAATACAAGAAAAGATATATACGGATTTGAAACTAATATTGATGCAAAACAAATAATGAGAAGCAGCAATTTGCTTACAAGAATAACAGGAGTAAAGGTTCAGCCAAATAAAGCAATAGTTGGAGCGAATGCATTTGCTCATGAATCAGGAATTCATCAACATGGTGTGTTAAGCAATAAAGAAACTTATGAAATTATGACACCCGAATCAATTGGTCTTGATACTAATAAATTAGTTCTTGGAAAACATTCTGGTAGACATGCGTTTAATGATAAATTAAAACAACTTGGATATGAATTGACTAAAGAAGAATTAGACATTGCTTTTGCAAAATTCAAGGATTTAGCTGATAAGAAAAAAGATGTTTTCGATAAAGATATTGATGCATTAGTATCAAGACAAAAAATTGAAGTTCCACAAACATTTGAACTTCAAAAGTATGTTATAAACAGCGGAAATATTATCACATCAACTGCAACAGTAACAATGGTAAAAGAAGGTTCTGTAATTGAAGAAGTTGCTGTAGGTGAAGGACCTATTTATGCTTCATTTAAAGCTATCGAAAAAATAGTAGGAAAAGAACTTGAATTAGATGATTTTTCATTGAGCTCTATTACAGAAGGTGAAGATGCTTTGGGAGATGCTGTGATAAGATTAAAGGAAAATGATCATATCTATGTAGGAAGAGGACTAAGTACAGACATAATTGAAGCAAGTATAAAAGCATATATCAATGCTGTAAACAAAATTATGTTTGAGCAAAACAATTAGTCAAAATTTATTAATTCAAAAGATTGTCATCCTGAACAATAGTATATCATCCGAAACGATAATGAAGGATCTCCTAATATTAGTGGGAGATTACGCAGTCTCATTCACAAAAATATTTACTCCCTTTGGTGGTATATTTTTCGAATTCGCTGCGAATAACCTACCACCATTTTTTAGAAAAAACACTCTAAAAAATGTGGTTAGGCCATCTTCAGGCTACGCCTTCAGAATGCCAAGGAATTTAGTTATTAATATTGATGACAGAATAGTTATTAGGAGGTATCTATATATTATGAATTTTAAAATAGCAGTTATTAAAGGTGATGGTATTGGTCCTGAAATTGTAGATGAGGCTATTAAGGTATTAAATAAGGTTGGAGAAAAGTATTATCATAACTTTGAATTTACAGAGTTATTAGCAGGTGGAATTGCTATCGACAAAACAGGACATAATCTTCCTGAAGAAACTTTAGAAGCATGTAAAAAAAGCAATGCTGTAATACTTGGAGCTGTAGGCGGTCCTAAATGGGATAGTCTTCCTGGAAATGACCGCCCTGAAAAGGCATTGCTGGGACTTCGAAAAGAATTAAACTTATATTCAAACATTAGACCAGCAATGATGTTTGATGTATTAAAAGATGCATGTCCTCTAAAACCAGAATTAGTTAAAGGTGGCTTGGATATTGTAATAGTTAGAGAACTTACAGGTGGTATATATTTTGGAAAAAAATTTACTAAAAATGATTATGCCTGTGATTACATGGAATATTCAAAATATGAAATTGAAAGAATTGCTCATCAGGCATTTAAAATAGCTGAGGCTCGAAATAAACATGTAACAAGTGTTGATAAAGCTAATGTTTTAGAAACTTCCAGACTATGGAGGAAAACTGTAGCAGAAGTTTCAAAAAGTTATCCTAATGTAAAACTTGACAATTTATATGTAGACAATGCTGCAATGCAATTAGTTATAAATCCAAAACAATTTGATGTAATAGTTACAGAAAACATGTTTGGTGATATTCTTTCTGATGAAGCGAGCATGATAACAGGTTCAATAGGAATGCTTCCCTCAGCCTCCCTTGGAGATAATAATTTTGGTATGTATGAACCTATACATGGTTCAGCACCAGATATTGCAGGTCAAGGAAAAGCTAATCCAATAGCTACGATACTGTCTATAGCTATGATGTTAAAATATACTCTTTCTTTGCATAAGGAAGCGGAGTCAATTGAAAATGCAGTTAAAAGGGCATTAGAGCAAGGAGCCCGAACTGCTGATATAAGGAAATATGAAGAAAAAATAATTACTACAGAGGAAATGGGTAATATTATAGCGGGAAATATTGAATAACAATAGATGAGCAGTTGGTAAATGGAATAGGGACACACCTTTAAGTTAGTTAGTCATTTAAGGTATGGGGCTTAAAGGAATGTCCCTGATTTTTATGTTGTTATAGTTGAGGAAACTAGTTCATTGCCCTCATATTCATCTTTTGATTCATTGATATTTATTGATATTAGAATACCTTCAGTAATTACTTCTGCCATTTCATATATTAATGATAATCTTGTATCTTGAATCAATTCTTTAAATTCCTTTTCACTACTTTCAACAATTCCTATAATCGAAACATTTCCTACTTCAGGTAAAAACTTTCCAATTCCCTTTCCAGGATTAATAGGACCACTTCTTACTTCTATAGCACCTTGAACTTTTTTTGTGCTTAGACATGCATCTATAGCTAATATGTTTTTATAATTTTTACTTTTAATATTTTTAATATAATCTGTTAAATTCATTGCATGAACAGGTTTTTCTAAAGTTCCGTATATATCAATCGATACATTTTTCCTAGACAACATGGTACCAATTAAAGGTCCTAAACTGTCTATTATACATTTATCAGTTCCTATGCACACAATTGCTGAATCTTCAGTTAAATAATCTGCTAAATAATAACCAATTTTCAGAGATGCCAAGCTATTTTTATAATTCACTTCTACTGAATCCATTAAGCCACCCCCTATTTTATTAGTATATACAGATAGGGGATTTTTATGAAAAAATAATATACAAATTTCTAGCAAACTATTATAGCCTATGATAGAATATAAATTGAATAATACAGAAAGGACATTTATATGAAAAGACAAGAAATTACCTCAGTTCTTCTCATGCTCTTAACTGCCGCAATATGGGGATTTGCATTTGTTGCTCAAAGAGTCGGCATGCAAAATGTTGGTGCATTTACATATAATGCGGTAAGATTTGCATTAGGAAGCATATCGTTGATTCCTGTTATATACTTTTTAGAAAACGGATCAAAAGAAAGTAATGGAAAAATAGAAAAAAACAATGAACAAAAAGAAGCTGATATTAAAACAACTATTAAAGCTGGATTAATTGCTGGTAGCGTATTATTTATGGCAGCATCACTCCAGCAAGTAGGACTTAAGTATACTACTGCTGGTAAGGCAGGATTTATAACAAGCTTATACATTGTGCTCGTACCAATCCTTGGAATATTTTTGAAACAAAAAACAAATGCTTCAACTTGGATAGGTGCTTTGGTTGCCGTAATAGGTTTATATTTTTTAAGTATAAATAAAAATTTTAAAATTGAATTTGGAGATTTGCTAGAAATCATAGGTTCGTTTTTTTGGGCGGCACATATATTGTTAATAGATAAGTTTGTAAAAAATGTTAATGCAGTTAAACTTTCTGGCGTTCAGTTTGCAGCTTGTTCTGTTTTAAGTTTAATGGTTGCTATTATATTTGAAGATATCATTATAAGTGGAATCTTAGAAGCAGCCGTTCCAATACTTTATGGCGGTTTAATGTCGGTTGGTGTAGCATATACTCTTCAAGCTATTGCACAAAAGCATGCTCAACCTGCCCATGCAGCAATAGCATTGAGTATGGAAGCAGTATTCGCTGCAATTGGCGGTATACTTATATTACATGAACGTCTATCTCCAAGAGGTTATTTGGGATGTGTTCTAATGTTTGCCGGTATGATGATTGCTCAATTAAAAAACTTAAAAAAGAGTTAAGTTGAAGTTTTACTTAACTCTTTATTTTTTATTTTAATCCACAATTTTTACTGTCCATAAGTTTCTCTACTCTATTATTTGTTTTAATATTCAAAGGTTAGAGCTTTAAACACTTCTCAAAGCATCAATTGGATTTAATTTGCTTGCTTTCCTAGCTGGAGCTGAACCAAATATTATTCCTACTGCTGCTGAAAAACCAAAACCCAATAACACAGCAGACGGCTCAAGGGCTAGTTTAATTCCAATTGCATTTGAAGCGATATATGATATTAAGCCTCCTATAACAATGCCAACAAAACCTCCTAAAACTGATAAAAATATGGCTTCAATCATAAACTGAAGTTGAATACTTCTAGGCTGTGCTCCCAACGCTTTTCTAAGTCCTATTTCTGTAGTCCTTTCAGTAACAGATACGAGCATCATATTCATTATGCCTATACCTCCAACCACCAAGGATATAGAAGCTATGCCCACAAGCATGCCTTTCATCATTTGTTGCGTAGTTTTCATAACATCTAGCAAACTATCCATCTCTATTAATATGTAAGAATCATCCTTATAATTAAATGCAGCATTTAAAACTGTTTTTACAGTTTGAGTAACAATTTCCTTATTAGCATCTTCTCTTGTGTACAATTCCAATGATACAATATTTTTCATACCTGAAATATTCATTAAGTTTTTATAGGGTATCATGATATCTTCATCATCGGCTGACATCATAGTTGTAACTGAAACTACATTATCATCATTACCTAAAACACCAACAATTACATATTCAATGCCACCTATGGATATTGTTTTATTTACCCCATTTTCTCCAGGAAATAGCTTTTGCTCGAAATCAGAACTTATGACACATACATTATTTTTATTTTCTACATCTAATACATTAATACCTCGTCCTGACCTTATTCGATCTGCAAATTTATTAAAATATATATCGTTTCTTCCTTGAATATTAATATTTTCATATATGACGCCATTATACCATATATCCATATTTAAAGATACATTTGGCCCTATTCCAGTAATACCCTCTATATTTTTTAGAGCTTCAATATCATAATCATTCAAACCAGATTTTAAAGGTGTACCTGATGCTTGTATAATCAATGTGTTTGCACCTAATTTATCAAACTGTTCATCAACATTATCAATAACACCTTGCACAATGGTAATTAATGCAATAATAGCTGCTACACCTATTACTATACCTAGAATTGTTAAAAAAGATCTCATTTTATTATGTATAATATTTTTCCATGACATTATAATACTTTCTCTAAACATCAGTCTTCACCTCTTCAGATAAATTGCCATCTAATAATCTAACAATCCTTTGAGCATTTTTAGCAATTTCCTCATCATGAGTAATCATAATAATAGTACGACCTTCCTTATGAAGATCTTTAAATAAATCCATAACCTGATGTCCAGTTTTTTGGTCCAGGGCTCCAGTAGGTTCATCGGCTAGTAATATAGTAGGCTGAGTAACTATTGCTCTTCCAATAGCAACACGTTGTTGTTGCCCGCCTGAAAGCTGATTAGGATAATGTTTCATCTTATCCTTAAGACCTACTTTTTCAAGTATATTTTCTGCCATTTCTTTTCTTTTTCTAGGGGGTACTTTAGAATATATCAAAGGAAGTTCAACATTTTCTAAAGCACTTAATCTAGGCAATAACTGAAATTGCTGAAAAACAAAACCAATCTCCTTATTTCTTATCCTAGCTAACTCAACTTCATTTAACTCACTTACATTTTGACCTGATAACAAATAATCTCCACTAGTTTGAACATCAAGACATCCAATTATGTTCATCATAGTTGATTTACCAGAACCAGATGGACCTAAAATAGATACAAATTCATTTTCCCATACATTAAAATTAATATGTTTTAAAATTTGTTGTTCCTCATCGCCCATATGATAAACCTTAACAATGTCTTTCATAACAAGAATTTCTTTTTTCATTTAATCACCGTCCCATATCGCCAAATGGATTATAATTAAATGATTTAGGAACTTGAATTACATCATTTTCATTTAATCCTTCAGTTATTTGAACAGTAATACCATCATTTATTCCTATTTCAACATATTTTGTAGCTATTTCACCACTTTCATTTATATAATATACGTATGGCATATTTTCATTGTCTAATTGCAGTGCTTTCATAGAAATAGTAACTGCATCATCTGCTCTTTGGTTTAATGCCTTAACTTCCACCGACATTCCTGCATACAAATCAAAAGAATCCTCTATCTCAACATCCGCATTATAATATGAAATTTGATTCAAAGAAACTCCTGCTTTTTTAATTACACTTTTAGATATTTTAGATATTATTCCTTTATATTCTTTACCTAATGCATCAATTCTTACGATAACTTCTTCACCTTCTGATACTGAATTAATATCATATTCATCAACCTTAACAACAGCCTTCATATCACTGTAATCAGCAATATTTAATATGGGTGTTCCCGCCATTATTGTAGAATTTTCGTCAGCAAATACATCTGTTATTTCACCAGTTATTTCTGCATAAACTTCTGTTTCCCCTAATTGGTTTTCAACTGCTTCATAAGCTGCTTCAGCTTGCTTAAGCTGTGCTGCAGCCGCATCAATATTAACATTGATTTGCTTATCCTTAACTAAATTATAGTTTTTAACAGCAGATTCAAATTGTTCTTTTGCCAAATCATGCTGGGATTTAGCTTGTTCTAAACTTTGTTCTGCTATACCGCCTTCATCAAATAAAGCAGTAACTCTTTCCAAATTTTTAACAGCATCATCATATGCTAATTTTGCTGATGAAACTGCGCTGTCTAATTGATTTAATTGTTGAGCTGCCAATCCATTTTTTGCATTTTCATAATTAACTCTTGCAAGCTCTACAGCTGCTGCAGCTTGCTTTAAACTAGCTGTGCCATCACTTATATCAATAGTATATATTAGATCCCCAGAGTTAACAATATCACCTTCACTCACATGAATTTTATTAATTTTAATCATTTTATCAGCAACTACTTGTTTTTCATTTTTTGTTTCAATATTACCACTAAAACTATAATATGTAATAATATCTCCCTTTTTAACAGTTTCTCCAACATATGATGCAGCTGGATTTGTAGACTTTTTATTCACACTCAGGGCGATAGCAACTACTGCAATTATAACTATAGGAATAATTATAAACCTTTTCTTGCTCTTTTTTTTGTTAATCATAATCCCTCCATTAAAAATAGCTTCCATTATATTTCAAATTATAATTATATCACATGAACTTAAAAAATACTTAAACTTTTGATAGTTTAAGCATTTTTTACGCATTGTTTACACTTTTTTAAGAACAAATTAATATTTTCTTTTTCCTTAACAACATCAACTTTTAATCTACCTAATCTATCGCAGTAACCTAGTAATGCAATTTCTTTTATATCCGTTTCTTCCTTCATAGATTCAATATCTGCAAAGGGTAAATTCCTCACAACATGAAGTATTTGCATATGCCATCTAATCAATCCAACCACTAATTCAATAAAATTTTTATCCGTTGTAAACTCACTCAAAAATTCTCTAGCTAATGCTGCACCAACTTTTTCATGATCATATGATGTAATCTTTCCCTTTTTATTTCTTGTTGTATCAGGTTTCCCTATATCATGAAGCAATGCAGCCCACATAAACACTTTTTCGTTCTTACTTTTATTTTTTAATCTAGCTGCTTGATCAACTACAAGCATAATATGATTCCAAACATTACCTTCAGGATGGTGAACTGGAGACTGTTCAGTTTCTCTTGTTTTGTATAACATAGAAAAAGGATATTCTTTAAATATAGGTGTATCTATAATTGAGTAAAAATAATTTGAAGGTTTGTCATCTAATAAAAGGTGATTGTTTATTTCATTCAAAAGATTTTCCTTTGTTTCTTCGTTTATAACATTATAATCTATTTTTTTCTGTTTAATATCCATAAAAATCCTTTCATCATTTAATATCCATATTTATAATACCACCACCATAAAAATTTATACAGTTATTACTGCTATCAATGTACTAAAAATTAATTTTTAAAAAACATATTGACAGCAACTGTACCATGATATATAATACAGTTAGCGTATTAAGTGTATTAATACAGTTAAGTTAAATATTATGATTATGGAGTAAAAAATGAAAGAAATAAATATAGTATTAACTCAAACCAATACAATAATATCTAAAACATTAAAATTTTTTTCCAAAAAACCTTATAATCATATATCAATATCCCTGACTGATGATTGTTCCACAATGTATAGCTTTGGAAGAAAAATAACATGGTTTCCATTCATCGGAGGTTTTGTAAAAGAAGATATAAATCATGGTGTATTTAAAATGCATCCTGAAACTAATTGTAAAATTTATAAACTTGAGGTTACAGATGCAGAGTATTATACAATAATAAAAAGATTAAATAATTTTTTAAATAATCCCAACAAATTTAAATACAGTATTTTAAATTTATTACTAATTTATTTTAATATACCATTTAAAAGGGAATATTATTATGTATGTTCTAGTTTTGTAACTTATTTGCTGTGGGGTATAATCCCTTTAAAAAAAGAAATATCATTAATGATTCCCGACGATTTTAATGACATAGAACTTGAAACAATATATGAAGGAAAATTATATAATTACATAAACAATTTTGCTTACAATAATTAATTGAATTGATTGGAGGTGTTAATTTGATAAAAATAGATAATAATAGTTCAAAAGCTTTATATGAGCAAATTTATGATGAAATATCAAGGCTTATATTATCAAGGGCTCTTAGACCAGATGAACAGCTACCATCTGTACGAGAACTTGCCTCTTTAATAAAAGTAAATCCAAACACAATTCATAAGGCATATAAATCCTTGGAGAATAATGACTATATTTATACAATTAAGGGTAAAGGTAATTTTGTAAAGAATGCTGAGGAATTGAGAAATTTACATATTAAAAATGTAAATGAAAAGCTCATTATTATAATTAAATCCCTAAAGGATTTTGGATTTAATAATGAAGAAATTTTAGATATTATCAAAAATATATTAAATGAAAAGTTTAAATAAAGGAGGCCATATGCTTAAAATATCAGAATTAAATAAAACATTTGGAGATTTTAAAGTTTTGCATAATATAAATATAACTGCCGAAAACGGTCAAATCTATGGATTAGTAGGCTCAAATGGCTGTGGCAAAACAACATTGTTAAAACATATAATGAACATTTATAAACAAGACAGCGGAAATATTTATTTAGATGAAATGGAGGTTAAAGAAGGTTCTGAAATAATTAGGGATTTTTATTATGTCCAAGATAATTTATTTTTTCCATATCAATATTCATTAAAAAAATTATTTGAATACGAAAATCTAATGTACAAAAATATGTCATTAAATAAATTTGATTACCTTGTTAATTATTTTAATATTGATAAATATAAAATTTTAAACAAAATGTCAAAAGGTCAAAAAAAGCAAGCCGCATTCGTATTAGCCATTGCAGCACAACCCAAAGTACTTTTGTTAGATGAAATAGTTGATGGTTTAGATGCAGTAATTAAAAGAAAGTTTTGGGAAATATTGATACAAGAAATTATGGATAATG
The DNA here is from genome assembly GCA_028709465.1 of Tissierellia bacterium. Taxonomy (GTDB): domain Bacteria; phylum Bacillota; class Clostridia; order Tissierellales; family Sedimentibacteraceae; genus Sedimentibacter. The sequence continues at coordinate 19,874 of JAQVWY010000005.1, forward strand.
ATATGATTGTTATAATATCTTCTCATGATTTAAAAGAACTTGACAATATTTGCGACAAAGTAGGCATCATGCACGAAGGAAAAATATTAAAAGAAGAAAATTTAGAAAAAATGAAAAATGAAATAAAAAGAGTTCAATTTGCTGTAGAAGGTAACTTTGAAAAAATAGTAGACAATAAATTTAACATTATTAAAACAGTTAAAATAGGAAGTATATATATTTGCACTTTAACTGGAGATGTAGACGAATTTAAATCATATTTGGAAAGTAAATATAAATTATTGATTTTTGATAAGCTTTCAATGAATTTAGAAGAAATATTTATTACAGAATTAGGAGGTGTAGGCTATGGAAAAGAAAATAACGAAATCTAGCAACTACTCATCTCTATTATTATATTCACTAAAAAACAAGAGAAGTTGGGTCATTTTATCAACAGTTATTATATTTGTAACAACATTATTAGTTCCCTATATATTAAATGCAGATAAAGAGTTTTTTATATTATTCGGTATTGTAGAAACATTCATATTAGTTTTTTTAAATTGTTTAATAGATAACAACTTTTTACACAATGAATCAAAACTTGCATATTACAAATCAAAACCAGTTTCAATGAAGACTCAAATTTCTATTAATATAATTGTAAATATTATGTATACAGGATTTTTGCTTGCTCTGATTTCCCTATCTGTATTCTTTCAGGAGGTAAACTATGAAATTTTTGAGTCATTTAAAATAATCATACCATGGTTATTAGTAGGAATAATGTTAGCTTCATTATCTTCTATACTTTCAGGAAATACGATTATGGCTGGCGCTATGACTATTTTTAACTTTTGTTTACCATTAATAATATACTTAATTATTTTATTTATATTTACAATATTGGAAAATATTGTTATTGGATTCAGTGCCAAAGTATTGATGGATTACTTCATAAATACAATCTATAAAATAGAATATATTTACTTTTTAAAATATGCAAATAAATCTATTGATATAATATATTTTGTAATACTTGCAGTAATAATAATATTCATCAGTTTATTGATAAATAAATTTGTTAAAAGAAGAAAAAATGAAAACACAGGTAATTTTATAGCATTTGACGGATATAAATATTTTGTTTCTGTATTAGCATGCTTAATAATTCCTGCTTCTTTCTCAATTATGTCATATTCTAACGATATGATAAGCAAAATTATTGTTTCATTAATATTGGCTATATTGACGTATTATATAATAATTGCATTAATGGAAAAGTCCTTTAGAATATCTATGCTTTCGGCTAAGGTATTTATTGTAAGCATTGCTATATTTTCAGCAGTTGCAGGAGGAACGGTAATCTTTGCTAATCAATATAAAAATGTTGTTCCAGAGGCTGAAGATGTTAAAATGGCTTATATAGGAACTAATAGGTATGTGGCGACTGACGGATATATAATTAATCAATTACAAAAAAATGATAATGAATCTCTTAACAATATACTTGAATGGCAAAAAATCAATGGACACGTTATGTTTACAGAAAAAGATAACATTGAAAATATAACAGATTTGCACAGAGAAATTTTAATAGATCAAAATTATGAGTTTTTAGATTATTACTTAAGCAATTTAGTGATAGTTTATTGGATGAATGACGGCAGAGTAATAATAAGAGATTACAAATTAAATAGAACAGAACAAACAAATGAATCAGAAGCCAATAAAAATAAAGATGAAATAGCATATAAAATAATAAACTCACAGGAAATGAAACAACGAAAATACTTTTATTTATATGATAACAAGCATTACAATTCAACAAATTTAATTTGTTATGTATCGTCTGATATTACTGGTGAATTAATTAAAAATATTGATATTGATGAAGTTCGTCCATATTTAATTAAAGATATTGAAAAAACTTTCACAGAGTTAGAAGATCCATTTTTGTTATTGGTATACAATTTTGATTTTTATCAAGATAAAGGTATGAAAACAAATAAGTATTATATAGCTATTGAAGAAATAGCTAATCAAAATCACAATAATAATTATAGATTTTATTTAAATGAAGATTTTGAAAATACATTAGAATACTTAAATCTAAAATAATATTGGTCGTATACTTTTGGAGTGTCCCACACAAAAACGGGGACATTCCTTTAAGGATAGACCCCGTAGACTAACATTTTAAAAGGTGTGTCTCCACACCTTTTAAATCACTCTTATAGCAAAACTTGGGCAAGAAGAAACACAATAACCACATTGAATACATTTAGACTGATCAATAAATGACTTCTTACTTTCATCAAAATTTATAGCACCACTGTGACATACTTTAATACATTTACCACAGCTAACACATTGATGCTGTAAAACTCTTACTTGTTTTTTATTTTTAATTTTAATGATACCTTCTAAATCATGTTCACCATTAAAATATTTAACATTGTACAATACTTCTTCTTTACTTATCATTCCTATGGCAATAGATTGTTCACCTTTTAAATTTCTCGCATACTTCATTGCACTATCATAATCATCTATTAAAGTTCCGCCGCCAAGTGCTTTCATAAGGTATATTCCCTTGCCATTATCATGACACAGTTCTATGGCTTTTTCCATATTTTCAACTGTACCTTCAAGTATTCCTCTTCCAACCTTATTTATTAATGGAAAAACTATATCTATATCTTCATTTGTGGCTGCTGCTTCAACTAATTTAACATTATGAGTAGAAATACCAATAAATTTTATAATGCCTTTAGCCTTGTAATCCTTTAAACATTGTATAGCACCTTTTCTAGCTTCAAAAACTTCCACTCCTATTCTTGCTGCATGCATGTGGAAAATATCGATATGTTCAACTCCCAAGTTATCTAATGCTTCCTTTATTGCTGCTTCCATATCTTCATATGATGACGCTGCTGATTTTGTTGCAATTATTGGCTTGTTCTTCCTGTTTCCCAACGCAATTTTAATATGTTCATATGTTTTATACATTTGAGCAGTATCAACAAAATTAATTCCTAAATCTAATGCATAAGATAAAACTTCTGCAGCTTCTTCAGGATTAAGATTTTTCTGCAAAGGTCCAAAAGGCAATGCACCAAAACAAATTTCTGTAACCTCAAGACCTGTATTTCCTAACATAACCTTTTTCATGTAAATTCCTCCAAATATAAGCGTTAATTAAAATTATAGCACTAACATTCATAAAAATCTATATTTTAATGAAAAATTAGTACTCCTGTTATATTTATTGAATTAAGAACATCGTCTAAAAAGGAACGGAGACACACCTTTATAATAACTAGTCTGTGAGGTCTAGTCTCAAAGGAATGTCCCCATTATTAAATACCTATTGTTAATTTATTTTGAGTTTTTAAAACACTAAATATATGCTTTAATAATTCTAAACAATTTTTTACAGTTTTATTATCAACGTCATCAAGTAACGGATTTAATTCAACAAAGTCCATTGAAGTTATAAATCCTGCGCCAATGAATTTAGAAAACAATTCCTTTCCTTCATCTAAATTAAATCCATTTTCAACAGGTGTTCCAGTTCCAGGAACAAGTCTTTTATCTAATGCATCAATATCAAAACTTAAATGCACACCATCAATATTAGAATTATTAATATTGTTTATAATAGTTTCAATAATATTATTAAGTCCAAATTTTCGTATGTCATCCATAGTGTATAAATTTAAATTAATATCTCTTGCTAATTTTATTTCACCTGGATCTAGATCTCTTGCGCCAATAATATACACATTCTCTGGTTTTACCTTTTGCCCATTATAATATATATTGGTTAATAATGAATGTCCAATATTCATAGAAGCCGCAAGAGGCATACCATGTATATTACCAGATGGTGATGTATCTACTGTATTTATATCTCCATGGGCATCTATCCAAATTACAGCAATTTCATCAAAATAATTGCTAGCACCTGCTATGCTTCCCATTCCTAATGAATGATCACCACCTATTACCAATGGAAACGCTCCATCATCTAATGAACTATTTACTTCATAAGCTAATCTATTATTATAATGTACTATTGGATTTAAATATTTTAATTTTGTATGACTTGAGTATTTATCTTCTACAGAAACAATAGGAATTGATATATCTCCCTTATCAAATACGTTAAATCCTTCATTTTTAATTAACTCAACAATTTTATTTTTTCTTAATATTGAGGGACCAAATTGAGCCCCATATCTGTCACAGCCATAATTAACTGGCACACCTATTAAATCAATCTTCAAGACACTAACCCCCTTACTTTCTGTATTTATAATTATACATCCATTGTATAATTATGTCAATAGGGTTAATGAGTTTAATATATATTTGTTCTGGTATTTATAACAACATTATTGCTTTCTGATTTTTGTTTTAAATAATCTTCAATTTGCTCTTCTAACTTCAAGCATAATTTATTAGCTTTAGCATTATCCTTATTTTCAACAAATATTTCAATTTTTGAATTTCTATCGTAAGATATATAACCACTATCAACTAACTTTTCGACAGTTTCATTTATAGCTTTTGTGATTTCCATATTATTAATACGCAACTTTTTAACAATATCTTTCCCTATTTCATTAGTACCATTTAATGAAATAACTCTGTCAAAATTATTCAAAGAATATTCAATTGTAGCATTTGCATTTAATGTAACACTGCTTATAGGAGTAATATACTTATAACCAAACATAGCAGAAATCAAAAAAATTGCAGCAATAACAGCTATGACAGCCAAAAACTTTCCTACTATTTTCAATATTTTCATTTTAATCACCTATATATAGTATTCTATAAAAATAAATATAGTTATAATTTTATAAATTTTTAAAAAAGTTATGTCTCTTTTTTAATTGTATAATTCTATTATACAATTAAAATGAAATCCTAAACTTCTTATTACTTATTTCGTTAAATTAAGACTTATTTTTGGTGTCGCTTATTAATAAACATATTGACTAATACAAAGATACATGCGAAAATATTAATACAAAAATCATTAGATAACATGATTAATGTAATAAATTACTCAAGGAGATTATAATTGGATGGGCATTTGAAAAGAATTTCAAAATTGTTATTTGGATTAATTTTATATGCTTTTGGATTAGTGTTAAATATTCATGCTAATATTGGGCTTGCCCCTTGGGATACTTTTAATGTAGGAATTTCTCAAGTTACAAGTATTTCCATAGGTAATGCAAGTATTATAGTTGGAATAATAATACTAATCATAGTTGTAGCATTATTAAAAGAAAAAATTGGTCTAGGTACCATTTTAAATACCATATTAATTGGAATTATTATGGATATTATGGAAACGTTAAATTTTATACCCTATATGAATAATTTTTTCTTTGGAATTTTAATGCTGCTATCTGGTCAAATCATTGTTTGTTTGGCTACTTATTTTTACATAAGTTCAGGGCTTGGCTGTGGACCTAGAGATTCGCTCATGGTAGCCCTTGGAAAAAAGTTTCCAAGCATTCCAATTGGTGCAATACGCGGAACAATAGAGGGAATCGTTCTCATAATAGGTTATATTTTAGGTGCAAAGGTTGGATTAGGAACTGTTATTGCAGTATTTGGAATAGGATTTATTATGCAAACTACTTTTAAATTATTACATTTTGATATTAGAGCAGTTGTACATGAAAGCATTTTTGAAACAACTGCTATACTCAAAAATATTTTACTTAAAAAACAAGAAAAAGCAATGAACAAATAATTCATTGCTATCATTAATATGAACTTTTATGTCATTCTGAACCGTAGGTAAAAAATGCCCTATTCTTCACTATCGTTCGGCATGACATATATTTTTGTCATTATATTATTTTCTATATTTTCCCCGCTCATATTGTAAGGGCCATTCAATATCATCTTTAAGCTGGTGAGCTGCATACAAAGGCCAATAAGGGTTTCTCAATAACACTCTGCCTAAAAATATCATGTCTCCTCTTTCATTTTTCAATATTTCTTCTGCCATGTTAGGATCAATAATTAATCCGCCTGTTACCACTGGAAGATTTGTTTTTGCCTTTATTATTTCAGCAAATTTTGTCTGATATCCTTGGAATGCTTTAGGAACAATGCTCACAACTCCACCAGAACTAACATCAATTATATCTATTCCTTCATCTTTAGCTAAATTAATTATTTCTGCTAAATCTTTAGGATGATTTCCTTCCTCCACATAATCCTCAGCAGTTACCCTTAACATCAATGGTTTATCTGTAGGCCATACTTCGCGCACAGCATGAACAATTTCCTTTAAAAATCTTGCTCTATTTTCTAAAGCTCCTCCATACTCATCATTTCTTTTATTGGTTAAAGGGGATAAGAATTGATTAATTAAATATCCATGAGCACCATGGATTTCAATTATGTCATAACCAACTTCAACACATCTTCTAGCTGCATCTTTAAAAGCATTAATGACTGTTTTTATATCTTCCTTTGTCATTTCATTAGGAACTCTACTATCATCATCAAATGCTATAGGACTTGGGGCAATAATAGCTTCATTTTCTGCTTCACATTTTCTTCCAGCATGACCTAGCTGAATCCCCATTCTTGCACCGTAACTTTTACAAGTATCAACTATTTTCTTAAGCCCTTCAATTTGCGAATCTTCCCATATTCCTAAATCATTGGCAGAAATTCTTCCTCTTGATTCAACTGCAGTTGCTTCTTGAATAATTAATCCAACACCGCCTATAGCTCTAGTTGCATAATGAATCTGATGCCATTCTTTTGCAATTCCATCATCTTCTGCTGTATACATACACATTGGAGCCATTACAATTCTGTTTTTAACTTCTAAATCCTTTAACTTAATACTATTAAAGAGCATCTCTACCTCCTTGTTATTATAAATCCATTTTGTTTAAAACATCTCTTAAAATTTTTGCTTCTTCCTTGCTTAATGTAACGCCTTTTCCCATTCTTTCATGTTCTGGTGACCACTCTCTAATATCAAATTTAGGTTCTCTGTCATTCCAACTAACTAAGTTTATTTCCTTCGTCCATCCTCTTGATGATTCTGAAAGAACGGATAATTCTTCAGTTATTTCATATTTAATATCTGCCATAATTACTCCCTTTATTTTTCTTAAAACTATTATAAAATATCATACCACATATTTTAATTTTTAAACATTTACTTTTTTTGGAGTCTTTCATACTTTGATTTTTAATCTGATTTTAAATCTTACAGATAGAGCACAATTTTATAATTTTATAGCAGTTTCGAGAAAATTAAATCGTATTCCTAAAAGTGTTAAATTTTTTCAATTTAATGAAGGGCATCGCCCTTCATTTTTAATTATTTTTCAACTATTCCAATGTTGGATTTTCCATTATTCCAATAAACATAGGAATACCAGTGGTAACATCAATTATACTATAAGTAAATGGTCTATCAAAAACTACACTAGGAACTTCAACGGGCATTGATGTAGCCTCTGGTGCTACAGAAGTAACGGCGGATGCTTCAGTTCCTTTTTCATCAACCTTGACATAAGTTTTATGTTTTACTTGACTTATGAATAAATCTTTATTACGATTTGTCTGCATCAATGAAAAATCAGCATTGTATGAATCAAAAGCAATTTCCATACCTAGCTTAGAAAGTTCATCAATTAATCCATCCTCGTAACTGCTTTCAAATTTAGGAAGTGTTAACTCTATCATTTTTTCTTCACTGCTTTTTATTAATAAACCTAAATCTATAGCATTATAATTGTTAATTAATTCTCTTGGCGATATACCTTTATCTGGCAATAGGCCAACAAATGCGAATTGTTCATCCTTGTATGGCAGTATAACTCCTGTTACATTATTGCCCTTTAAATATTTGATTTCTCCTCTTCTATTCATAAAATCAGTTTCTACTTCTCCATCTGGAGCATTAAAAATCATCTTTATTGTTTTGTTTGCACTAAACTCATACTTCCAATCACTCTTGAAGTATATTGCATTTATAAGATACATCATTGTATTCTCACTTATTTGATCAACAATCTTTTCAATGGTACTGTTAGTAGAATCCTTAACCCATTTATTAATTTCATCAGCTGCCGACTTTTCATTAAAATCTAAACTTTTAGCAGTTACATTATAATAATCTGCATTTGTTTGTAGAAATGCTTTGTCAGCTTGGAAACCATCTCTATACCAAATTGAATTTGCAATTGATAATTTCGAACCCCTATCCTTATTGGTTAAATAATTCATCCAATCATTCAGTCCAATATTTAATTCTTCTATAGACATTTCTTGAGCTGATAAAGCACTTAACATAGCATCTTTTGTTTCTCCATCAGAACCATTTAATGTCATTGCTAATGCTAGATAAATTGAAGGAGTAGAAATCATCACATTGCCTTCATTATTACTACTTTCTTTAAACATGTTCCAAGTAAAATTTAAAATTGATTGGTTTAAATTTTCATCCATTTTTTCAGATAACCTTCCATCAATATTAGGCTTAATATCATTCATCAAATCAGTAGATATAGAAGCACAGCCCGTTAAAATCAACATGAAAATCAACAAAAAACATATAATTAACTTTAGTCTTTTATTCATACCATAAGCCTCCTTTATCTTTTTAGACGAATAAAGGTTAAAGATGTTCCAATTTTTAGAATTTTCTATACTTCTATTTAACAAATATTCTTAATTGAACTAATTATTGAAATACATAATTCTTAGTTTTACTAATATTATTAATATGATATAATTTATTTTTGTATTGAATATGTAAGAATTATTAGAAGAGGTTAGTAAAATGAAAAAAAATATAAAAATTATAATGATTATTTTATTATTTACTTTTATTCTATCAGCTTGTAGTATAAATTTTTCTCTCCCTGATATAAATATTAAAGAATCATCTGAAACTTCTGATTTATTAATATATTTCATTGATGTTGGTCAGGCGGATTGTACATTAATTGAATTACCTAACGGTGAAGAAGTCTTAATTGATACAGGAAATACTGACGATGCTGATTTAGTAATAGATACAATAAACAGTTTAAATATAGATAAGATAGAATATCTTATTCTTACTCACCCCCATGAAGATCACATGGGTTCAGCCAGCGACATAATCAAAGAAATAGAAATAGAAAAAATTTATATTCCAGATATAGAATCTGATGCTAAATTTTATGAAGATGCTAAAAAAGTAATTAAAAGTCAGAATATTCCTATAATTAAAGCTACCGCAGGGTTAACAATAATAGATATTCCTGATTTAACCTTTAAAGTACTGGCACCTAATAGTATGTATTACTCAGAAATGAATGAATACTCAATTGTTTCCAGGCTAGAATATAAAAATACTTCGTTTTTATTTACTGGTGATGCTGAAAGTGTATCTGAATTAGAAATGGTAAATAAGGGATATTATTTAAAATCGGATCTTCTTCATGTTGGACATCATGGAGGAAGAACGAGTTCAAGCAAAAAATTTCTTGATTCTGTTAATCCTAAATATTCCATAATCTCTGTAGGAAAAGACAACATCTACGGTCATCCCCATGAGGAAACTCTAAAAAGACTTAAAGCTGTTGGTACTGAAATTTACAAAATTAATGAACTTGGGACTATTATTGCAACATCTGATGGCAATAAAATTTCAATAATTAGTGACCAATTATCTATTAATGATAGCTCTGCAACTAATCAAAAAGTACAGTTTATTGGGAACAAAAATACTCGTAAATTTCACATACCTAATTGCAGTTCTGTAAAAACAATTAAAGAAGCTAATAGAGTTTCTTTCACCAAAAGAGAAAATGCAGTAAATCAAGGATATGAACCTTGTGGTAGCTGTAAGCCATAAACAAAGGGGCTGTTGCAGAATATGCTTCATGCACCACCCCTTATTTATGATTTTTGCAGGAGTTCATTAGTTTTGGAGTTTCTTTAATGCAATATGAAGGTACCACGCAAAAAAAACACATATAAAATATGTGGTTTTAGATCCTTCACTAACGTTCAGGATGACAAACAGTTAATCTTCTTTTACTCTTCTAATTTTAGCCCCTAAATTCATAAATTTATTTTCTATGAATTCATAGCCTCTATCAATATGGTAAATATCTATTATTTCTGTTATTCCTTCAGCTACTAATCCTGCTATTATCAAAGCTGCCCCTGCTCTTAAATCAGTTGCTCTAACAATGGCACCTTTGAGGTTTTTCGTTCCTGAAATTTTAGCATGCTTTTTAGAATATTCTATGTTTGCACCCATTTTTTTAATTTCATTTACATATTTAAATCTATCCTCTGAAACTCCTTCAACTACCATGCTTTCTCCATGTAATGAAGATAATAAAACGGTCATTGGCTGCTGTAAATCTGTAGGAAAGCCTGGATAAGGTAATGTTTGGATGTTAACAGGAGTAAGTTCATTTTCATAGAAAACCCTGATTGAATCGCCGTACTCTTCAATTCCCATACCCATTTCCTTTAATTTTGCCGTTATTGGTTCTAGATGTTTTGGAATAACATCATCAATGATTATATCTCCCTTTGTTGCAGCAGCTGCTATCATATAAGTTCCTGCTTCTATTTGATCTGGAATAACCCTGTATGTACACCCTCTTAACTTCTCAACACCATTAATTCTAATGACATCGGTTCCAGCTCCCTTAATATCAGCACCCATCGAATTAAGAAAATTTGCTGTGTCAACTATATGAGGTTCCTTTGCTGCATTTTCAATAGTAGTTTTACCTTCCGCTAACACAGCTGCCATCATTATATTTATTGTTGCACCAACACTGACCACATCAAGATATATTTTATTTCCAATTAACTTGTCAGCTTTCACACTTATTCTTCCATCATCAGAAATATCAACTGTTGCACCTAAGGCTTCAAAGCCTTTAATATGTTGGTCAATAGGTCGATCTCCTATATCACACCCTCCAGGCAGCAATGTTGAAGCATTTTTAAATCTTCCTAATCCAGCCCCTAATAAATAATATGATGCTCTGATTTTTTTAGACAAACCATTTTTTAAATAGCACTCATTAATGTTAGACGTATCAATGGATATTGATGTATCATCTAAAAACTCAACATCTGCTCCAATTTCGGTTAATATTTCACCCAGCACATTAACATCATCAATTAATGGAACATTTTGTATAATACATTTATCTTGACATAATATTGTAGCAGGTATGATTGCTACAGCTGCATTCTTAAATCCACCAATATTCACTTTTCCTTTAAGCTTTGTTCCGCCTTCTATAACAAATTTTGACATATATCTTCCTCTCAATGATTATCAATATAAATTAAACATCCCTTAAACGATAGACCATTATACATTAAAAAATGTATTTTTACAATATAGAAGCTTATAAAAATAACTTAATCAAAATTAGGTAAATGTATTTGTGAACCATCACTAAATTCTACCATCCAAGTGGGATCTGCATTAGTTCTATAAATATTTCCCCAATTTTCATCTTCTCTACTGAAATATGTCATTTTTATATCAGTTATTTCTTTATCTTTAATATCATATGTTAATAATCTTGGTAAAGCCTCTAATGCTGTAATTGTTTTCGTTTCATTTATTGTGTCAATAACTGAATCAGCTCTTTGCATTTCAAATTTATAAATGCCATCATTATCTATATAAAAACACATATACGAGTTATCAATGGATATATTATTATAATTTTGTGTATATGTTATACGGATATCATTGTCAGATATAAATTCATAAGTCTTATTAAATCCAGTTGTGGTAATTTCATTAGTTAACAAAAAATCATTAATAATTTTTTCACTAAATTTATTCTTATCTTTATTACCTATTAAACCTTTAAATTTTTCCCTAATTGTGTATATTATTTTTTTGTTATTTACTATTTCCAATGTTTCATTTTTTTGATTACTATAAATAAAAACATCTTCCTGTACTTCAATTCCTTCACCTAAATACTTTTTAATTAATTCATTCGTTACATTAATTATTTCATAATCAATTTCTAAAACAGGAAGAATGTATTCATCTTTAGGAATTTCAGTACTTATTTTAATATTTTTATCTTCCAGCAAATTTTCTACATTTTCAAGAAATTCTTCACTATTAATAACAGTGTTAGAACTTTCTGTAAAAACATCACTAAATACCGTAGTAATGAGAAAAATATTTAAAATCACAAAAGCAACTATAAGTATTGTATTAGATTTATTCCAATCCATTGTTTCACCACTCTTCTATTAATGATCCTCTTATAGCATTAAATATATAACTTCTGTTCCCAATCTCTACAACCCAGACTACCCTTAAAACCTGTTCTTTTGATATTCTTGACAAGTCAAAATAGCCAAGATAAACATTGCTAATATCTTTAATCATTTCTTTTTTCAAAGGTTTAAGTTCTTCTTGTGAAGTTTCTTCGTTCTGAAGATTTTTATTTATCACTTCTATTGCAGGTAAAACTTGGATATCTTTCATTTCATCTCTTTGAGATTCATCTATATTTCTTATAAATCTTTTATATGATACAACTCCATCGCCAATAACATCTATTTCTAATGCAGCATTTTCCCTGACCTTGCTAAACATTATAGGTCTATTAAGAATCTTATATGAAAATGTGAATCTATATCCATAGGTCCCTTCATATTGAATAATCTCAATGTTGCTTAAATATCCATCTTTAGGAAAGCCTAAAAAATCTTCTATAAATACAAGGGCGCTCATTAGGCTGTCATATACATCTTGACTTTTTTCTAAATCTATCATGGAATTATAGAAATCTAGTAGACCTTCAGCTTGTATTTTAAGCACCTTCTCAGTTCTGTACATATATACTCTATTACCATTTAGCTCAACTGATTTTCTAACATATTCATAATTGTTTTTAAAATAGTTTTTGGCTATTTTATTTATTTCCTCTGTGTCAAATACATCCAATTCTGATTGTACAAATACTGGATTTAATGCATATTCTTCTAATGGCAATGGAATATTAATTTTATCTTCACCTATTTTTTCATCTATAGAATATTTGGTATGCTTATTAAAATCAAGATTTTCTATTGTTGTATTAATACTTTCAGTATTAATAGTATCATTTTCAAATTTATAGGTATCAACACCATTATATATATATATTGTGTTTCTTTTATCTAAATCAATTATTATGTTTTTTATGTTATTAATATTATCAACTAATGATTCATTGTTAATACCCATATGCTTTGTAAATATTTTAATAGGCATATTAGTTGGAAAATCAAGCTTTAAATATTGCGTTGGAAAAACAACAGAATCTGTATAACTTATATTACCTTCAGAATAACTTTTTAATCCTTCAGTCAGAATACTTACAGTTTTATTCCAAAAATTATATTCATCTGTATAAAGCACTGTGTAATTATCTTTATATTTTATTATACTTTTTAATGGTTTTACTACATTCCATATGTTGGTTTCAGGTATCTCTTTTTTATTTGCCACATTATCTTTTTCTAAATCATAGTTTAGAAATTCAGGAAGTTTTAGCCATACTTGACTGCCCAATAATATACACAGCAAAACCATTAATAATAAAAATAAATTTTTCATTTTTTGTAGTAACATGAGTATCCTCTTAATCTATTTCATATTCAGGAATAATAATGCATATTTCTGTTCCCTTTTGCACTTCACTGTTTACCTTTATATCGCTGTTATGCGCATCTGCAATGTGTTTTGCAATTGAAAGGCCTAATCCAGTTCCACCTAATTCTCTAGTACGAGCTTTATCTACTCTATAAAATCTCTCAAATATTCTCTTCTGATCTTCTTTTGGTATACCTATTCCATCATCTTTAATTATTATATTTATATTTTTATCTTGTTTTTTCACATCAATCCATACGTTACCATGATTTGGTGTGTATTTAACAGCGTTTCCTAATATATTAAGTATAATTTGATCAAAGCCATCCTTATCAAACAATATATTCATATCTTTTGGAATATCAACAACGTGAATGCTTATATCCTTATTCTTTGCATATATCTTAAGTTTATTATATGTGTCTTGTATAGATTCTTTTACATTTAATTTTTCTTTAATCCATTTTGTTTGTTCATATTCTATTCTTGAAAGTCTTAATAAATCACTTACTAATCTTGACATCCTGTCACTTTCGCTATTTATAACTTTCAAGAACTCTTCTGCTAAATTTGGCTCACACATAGCACCATCAAGTAATGTTTCTGTGTAACTCTTTATTGTAGTAATTGGTGTTTTTAATTCATGAGAAACATTTGCTACAAATTCCTTTTGCATTTTTTCTATTTTATACTGTTCTGTTACATTTTTAAATACAAGAATTACGCCGCCAATTTCATTTTGACTATCCATAAACGGAGCAAAATCTACCTTATATGTTTCGTTATTTTTGTGTAATATAATGGTGCCATGATATTCTTTTTTTTCTATTTCAGACAATGTTATATTTTCACTTATGTTTAACATAACATTATCAAAATTTTCATTATCATTATTAAGTGATATTATATTTCTGGCAACTGGATTTGCATGAATTATATTTCCTTTTTTATCAACGGTCAATACACCATCAGCCATATATTTAAATGTTGTTTCCATTTTACTTTTCTCTTGATGTAGTTTCGAAATACTAATTTTAAGTTCATCTATTAAGAAGTTAAACATCTTGCCTAATTGTCCAATTTCATCATTTGATTTCACTTCAACTTTTTGATCAAAATTACCCTCTGACATTTGTTTTGCTTTTACTGTTAAATCCTTAATTGGTCCTGTTATGCTTCTTGAGAGTATAAGCCCCAACAATATCGTTATTGTTAAAGCCATGGCAGTAGCCTGAGTCATGATTTCTTTGGATTTATCTACCGTATCATAAATATAATCTATATTTGTTTTAAGATAAATATAGCCTTTTATTTCTTCATCTTGCATAATGGGATATGACATATGATGATACACGGATTCCTCATTTATTTCTGTAGGTACTATATCAACATAATTTCCTTCCATTGACTTTGTAAGGATATAGTTGTTTATTGTATTCAAATTATAAGCGCTTTGACCTATTGTTTCCTCAACACTTCCAGCAATTATTGTTTTTATTTCATCGTTTAATATAACATATACATTTTCATTATATCCTATCTGTATACCATTTTTAAAACTGTTTTGTATTTCATCAATATTCTGACTCCAGTCATCACTCTGCTGCATTGCTGTTGTTGAACTAAATATAGTCTTAATTCTTGTCACCATATTTTTAGAACTCATATCAAGCTGAATATGTTCAAGTTGAGTTATAATAAACAACCCAACTATTGACATAGCAAGCAAAACTAATAAAAAATAAATTAAAACGAATCTCCATCTTATACTTTTAAACATGATTTATCCTTGGAATATTAGCATTATTTACTTTTAAAGTAATATCCCATTCCTCTTTTAGTAATAATATATTTATCATCTTCTGTTTCTATTTTTTCTCTCAAACGTCTTACGGTTACGTCAACTGTTCTTAAATCACCAAATTCATATCCCCAGACTTCTTTAAGTAGATGTTCTCTATTAAAAACTCTGTCAGAATTTTGGAATAAATATTTTAACAAATCAAATTCTCTATTTGTTAAGTCAATAATATTATTATTTTTACTAACCTCAAAAGTGTTTAAATCAATAGTTAAATTTCCTGCAGTAACTATCTTTGATTTCATTTCTTCTTCCACTTTCGATAGTTTAACTCTTCTAATATTTGCCTTGACCCTGGCCACTACTTCCTTTGTACTAAATGGTTTTGTTATATAATCATCAGCTCCAAGCTCAAGCCCAGCTATTTTATCGGACTCATCTTCTTTGGCAGTAAGCATTATTACTGGCATAACATATTCCATTCTTATCTCTTTTAATATTTCAAAACCATTTTTACCTGGCAACATAATATCTAATATAAGCAAATCTGGTTTCATTTCATGAACCATTTTTATTGCTGCATCTCCATCATAAACAGTTTGTACTTCGTACCCTTCTTTTTGAAGATTATATTTTATAATTTCTGCAATAGGTCTTTCATCATCTACTACTAAAATTTTTTGACACATAAAAACTCCTCCAATCTATTTTAAATATTATCAATAAACAAACCCCTGTCATCCTGAACGGTAGTGAAGGATCACCCCAAATGGTATAGGGAGATTCTTCAGGCTACGCCTTCAGAATGACAGGAAATTTAGTTGTTAATAACAATATTGTTATTAATATAATGCATTTTTCACATTATCTGCATTTCTTGCATTTCTGTATTCCTTGCATTCCTTGCATTTCTTGCATTTCTTGCATTCCTTGCATTTCTTGCATTTCTTGCATTTCTTGCATTTCTTGCATTTCTTGCATTTCTTGCATTTCTGTATTCCTTGCATTTCTGTATTCTGTATTCTGCATTATTTATTATATCATGTTTTGCAAAAATGAACACCATCTTTATTTTAAAGCATAAATTAATTTAGGAAGGTGAGTTTAATGAAAAAAATAAATAGCAAAAATCTATGTCCTTTTATTCAATCAAAATTAAATAACCAAGATAATGATATTATACCCATAATTATTAGTTATAAAGATAGTAAAAAAATGACAGATGGTAAAATTTCATCATTATCTACTAAATTAAATCGTGAACTTCCTATTGTTAATGGGTATGCTTGTGAAATGAGCACTGAAGCTATACGAGAAATTATAAGAGACCCAAATATAGAATATATTAGCTACGATACAAAAGTATTCGCTGTTATGGATATAGCAAGAAAAACAGTAGGAGCAGACAGAATTCCTAGATCTGGCTATACGGGTAAAGGAGTAACCGTAGCAATAATAGACACAGGGGTATCTCCTCACTTAGATTTAATTTATCCACACAACAGAATAATTGGATTTAAGGATTTAATAAATAATGAAACTGTAGCATATGATGATAATGGGCATGGAACCCACTGTGCAGGCATATTAGGAGCAAGCGGATATTGTTCTAAAGGAAAATACAAAGGAATCGCACCTGAAGTAAATATACTACCTATAAAAGTATTAGATGATAATGGCAATGGTAAATCATCTGATATTTTATCTGCAGTTCAATGGATTATAGATACAAAGGAGGTTCATAAAACAAGAATAATTAATTTTTCCCTGGGGGCTATTGCTGAATTCAGAGAGAGAAAGGATCCATTAGTTAAAGCTGCAAATAAAGCAATAGAAAATGGGTTAATTGTAGTAGCAGCAGTTGGCAACAGCGGACCAAAAAGAAATACTATTTTATCCCCAGCAACAAGTAGGTACGTCATATCAGTTGGTGCATTAGATACAAACAAAACTCCTGACATCAGTGATGATATGATTGCCAAATTTTCAAGCAGAGGTCCTACCATAGACAGAATTAAGAAGCCAGATTTAATAGCTCCAGGAGTTAATATTATGTCATTGTCACACAAAACTCTAGACAATTATACAGCTTTAAGCGGTACTTCAATGGCAGCACCTATTGTTTCTGGTGCTGCAGCACTTTTACTAAATTCAAACCCAAATTATGATCATTTTGATATAAAACGAATATTAATAAATTCCTGCACAAAAATAAAAGCTCCTTCATATGATCAGGGAGCAGGTATTCTAGACTTAAGCAAACTATTTTCATAAATAAAAACAAAAAGACTTTGAGATCCAAGTTAATAATTTATCGGGTCTCAAAGTCTAAAAATTCATTCTAGAATCCTACTTTATCCATCGCTCTATCAATTTTTACATCAATCCTTAAGAAAGTATACTGCCTTTTCCAAGAGTTTTTGCCTTATTAAGCTTTGACTCTGCTTCAGATAATAATACTTCTAAAGTTTGACCAGAAAATTCTATTAAAGAACCGCTGATCGTTACATTATACCCCAATATTTCCATTTTTTTATTTATATCATGCTTTATTTTTTCTACCATTATTTTTGCTATATCTATACTAATATTATTAAGTATTAATATAAACCTATCTTTTTCAAGCCTTCCAGCTACATCAATTTTTCTTTCATTAGCTTTTAATATAAGTGCTACATTTTGAAGAATTTTATCTCCTACGCCTATACCATAATTTATATTAATAGTATTAAAATCATCAATATCTAAAATAAAAATACAAAAATTTGTTTTATCAACATTATAATTTTCTATATTATGCCTTAAACAATCCATTACAAATTGAAAATTATAAAGTTTAGTCAACATTTCTATATTAGCTTTCTCTTTAACCTCAGTTTGAAGCAACTTTATCTGCCTATCACGTTCTAGCAATTGTCTTTTAATCTCTTTTTTTTGTGTTAAATCAGTTATTAATACATCAAAGCAACCATCTTTATAACCGAAAATAGTAAATCTTAAGTATTTTTCAAAAGCTACAAAGTATTGTTCTATTACCTTAAACTCATTAGTCATTGCAGCTTCACAAAATATTTTAGGCCAATCAAATATTATATCATTCATTTTAGGAAATACATCAGTCATATTTCTATTAATTATTTTTTCATTTGGCACATTAGTAATAAATTCCATCCTCTTGTTAGCATAAATGGCCTGCAGGTCAACTTTTTCATTATCTTCACGTTGAACAATCCTACATTTAATTGCTGCATCTGATATGTAATCAAAGAATTTTTCCATAAAGCACCTACCTTTCATAATACTTGTTAGTCTATTTCATTTTTTATTAACCTGGATACTGTTTTATTAACAGTATCATAATCAAAGCCCTTATTTATAAGAAAATTATATAATTTCATTTTCTTTTTTAATGGTTCATAATCTGATAAGGTTTGTAACTTTTTTTGGGATAATTCATAAGCTTTTTCTAATTCATCTTCATTAGTTATAACACATAATTTTTCTTCTATTATGCTTCTGTCAATTCCTTTGTTGTATAGTGCTTCCTTAATTTTTCTTTTTCCGTCTTTTGAAAAATTTATTTTGTCATGGATAAATCTTTCGCAATATTCCCTATCATTTATATAATTATTTGATTTTAATTTTTCAACTGTAATATTTATCAGTTCTTGGTCGTAACCCTTTTCTGTCATTTTTTGTATAATTTGTTTCTCACTTTTTGCCGCCCTTGACAAAAGTGAAATAGCATAATTATATGCCTTTGTTCTATTTTCTAATACTAAAAGTTCTAAAATAAAATCATCATCAATTATCATATTTTTATAAAGACCATACTTAATCATAGTATCTAAATCTATACCAAATTCAAATTTATCATTTAAATAAATATTAACTCTATCTTTATTATTTTTCTGATATTCAATTCTGGTTACCTTTTTCATTTTTCCTCCAAGGTTTATAAAAATAAATAATTATTAAATATAATTTTAACATATTTTACAAATATTATCAACTTAAGTCGAAAGAATATTATTATCTTATTTATTATAATTCTAAAATCTAAATAATTACTTAACATTTTTAACACAATAAAACAGCATTAATATATCTTGATTAAATTTAAATAATATTAATGCTGCTTTAATTTATAAAATAATATTTATTTTAACTGTTTTGCTTTTTCTCTTATTTGTAATTCTAATTCATCTGTAATATCATCTAATACTAATCCATGAGTTAATTTATTTCCTTCATCATCTATATATACAAAAGTTAAAAAACCATCAACTGGAATTATATTTGTTAACTCTGAACAAACATAGGTATAAACAGTAATACTAGTTTTTCCAAGCTTTGCTACCTTGCTTTTAAATGTAATAATGTCCCCTTTTTGAATAGGACTTTTGAATACTAATCCATGAATATTGATGCAAACAACTTTTTTTGGATCTCCTATTAAAGATGCTGCAGCAATAAAAGCAGATTCCACAAACCATTCAGCTGTTCTACCAGCAAAAAGTGTACCGTGATGATTTAAGTCTTCTGATTTAACTAATCGTGAACATACATACTCTCTCATTTTAACATCCTTTTATATTTATATTAAGCTATTTTACTTTTTTTATACTTATGCCACATAACCATCATTGGACCAGCTAAACATACTGTAGAGTAACAGCCGCTTATTATTCCAAAAAGCATTGGTAATGCAAAAGTTTTAATAGAATCAATATTGTACATAAATGCAAATATAGTTACAATTAATATACTTGCAGTTGTTGCAATACTTGTATTAATTGAACGAGATAATGTCTGATTTATACTGTCATTAATAAGCACTTCATATGGTTTTTTTGTATATAATGGTGCATTTTCTCTAATGCGGTCATAAATTACAATAGTATCATTTATTGAATAACCAATTATTGTAAGAATTACCGCAACAAAAGAATCATTTATAGGAAATTTAAACAATGTAAAAGTGAAAAATACAATTAAACAATCATGTAACAACGCTAGAAGACCTATTACACCTGCTGATAGCCCTGATATCTTTTTAAATCTAAAACCTACGTACAAAATAATAAATAAAGAAGATAAGGCAATTGCAATTATACCATTTACCAAAAACCTTTTTCCTATGAAAGGTTCAACAACATTTGATTCTGAAAGTTGTAAATTAGCATCAGGATATTCTTGTTTTAACATTAAATCTAATTTCTCTTGTTCCGAAGCATCTAGCCCACTTGTGCCAGATAAATTAAGAACAACTTTTTTTGTGTCTTTTGCCAAGTCCTCAGTGATTTGAGCTTCTGTATCTCTGCCTAACACATTTGTAACAAAATCTCCTACTTTCTCTGTATTTAAATCTCCATTAAATGTATATTTTATTATTGCTCCACCTTTAAATTGTATAGACAAATTAACTCCATTAATAAATATTGAAGCAATTCCAATTACCATTAAAATTAATGAAATGGCAAAAAATATTTTTCTTTTCTCGTAAAATTTTATCATTATTTTGCCTCCTTTAACTTTACACCATATAATGATTTACTTCTAAACATATCATTTCTACTTAACGATTTAGTCATAATTTTTGATGCGGTTACTCCTGATACAAAGTTTAGAATACATCCTATCATAAGTGTATAGGCAAATGACAACATTGATCCTGTTCCAAAAATCATAAGTATTATTGAAGTTGCAATGCATGTTATATTGCCATCAAACACTGAAGAAAATGCTTTATGATATCCAGAATCTATTGCCCCGCCTAAGGATTTGCCTTCATTAAGCTCTTCTTTAATTCTTTCAGATATAATAACATTAGCATCAACTCCCATTCCTATGGATAAAATAATACCTGCTATACCTGGTAAGGTAAGGGTTATTTGTGGAACTGATAATGCCAAAAGTTGAACGGATACTTGAAGCAACAAAGCAAATGATGCTACAATTCCTAACAACCTGTAGTAAAAAATCATAAATAAGCATACAAATACAAAAGCAATTATGCCTGCCTTAACCATTACATCTAATGCTCCACTTCCTAATGTAGGAGTTATTGTACTATGATTTTTTGTAACTAATGAAAAAGGAAGTGCTCCTGAATTGATCTTGTCAGACAATTCTTTAGCAGCCTGAACGCTTATCATATTTGAAATAACAGATTTTCCATCTGGAATTACATCATTTACAATAGGAGATGATATCATTGTTTCATCCATATAAATAGAAATTTCCTGACCTATAAGTTTCTCTGTAGCTTCTGCAAAAAGTTTAGTTCCTTCTTCATTAAATTCTAGTGTTACAACAGGTTGGTTTGTCTTAGGATCAATTTGCACCATACTTTTAA
Source organism: Tissierellia bacterium (assembly GCA_028709465.1). GTDB lineage: Bacteria > Bacillota > Clostridia > Tissierellales > Sedimentibacteraceae > Sedimentibacter. The sequence continues at coordinate 41,714 of JAQVWY010000005.1, forward strand.
CAACATCTTTACCTTCAACTATAATATTTCCTTCAGGAGCCCTAAAGGTTAGTCTTGCAGTTTCTCCTAACTCAGAAATAGCAGCCTGTGGATTAAAATCAGTTTCCCCCGATTTCCAAGGGAATCTGATAATAATTTGACCATTGTTTTTATCTACAGTAATTTCTCTGTCTAATATATTTTGTGCATCAAGTCTAGATTCCATAATAATTCTTGCAGATTCTAGCTCTGTGTCTGTAGGTAATCTATCTAAATCCTTTGGTTCATACACAGCTTCTACTCCGCCTCTAATATCAATACCAAATCTAATATCCTTCACTCCTTTAATTTGTATAGGACCTGCATTTATTCCCAAAATAGATGTTAATGCAATACCTATAATAAGGAGCATAACTATAATATAAAAAAATTTGTTAATTTTCAATTTTGCCCTCCAAATTTTATTAAGCATTTATACCATATCCATATTAGCACTAAAAAAAAATTTTTACAATAATTATTATGTAAAAGGTAAAATCTTTAATAATCCACAATTAAAAATTAATGATATCTCTTAAAAATCTTATACAAATAGCAATACACTGCGCTATAATCAACATTACGCGACAGTGCATTCATTATAAATTAAATAGGGACATTCTTTTGAAACTAGTCCTCACAGACTAGATATCATAAAGGTGTGTCCCCATACCCCATTTATTTACTTGTTATTTTTCTTTTGTTAGTTTTAACATTACATTAACTGATATATATATGATTAATATAACAACAAAAATTGCAGCCATTCCCATACCCATGAGCTTTAAGGATTTAATTACATTATCAATATTCATCAATCATTCCTCCTTACATTAACCCAGGTACTATTCCAATTATAACTCCCCCAGCTATAACTGATGCTATTTGTCCTGACACATTGGCTCCTACTGCATGCATTAATAAGTGATTTTGCGAATCAGCTTCAAGACCCATTTTTTGAATAACTCTTGCTGACATAGGAAATGCAGAAATACCAGCTGCTCCAACCATTGGGTTTATTTTTTCCTTTAAGAATAAGTTCAAAAATTTTGCAAATAAAACGCCAGCCATAGTATCAAATACAAATGCTAAAAGACCTAGACCCATGATTAACAATGTATCTATTGAAATAAATGTATTTGCCTTCATACTTGCTGAAATAGTAAGACCTAATAAAAGTGTTATTAAATTCACTAATGAGTTTTGTGCTGTTTCGGACAACGACCTTAAAACTCCGCATTCCCTGATTAAATTTCCAAACATTAAAAATCCTACTAAGGAAATGGATGCAGGAGCTACGAGACCTGCTATTACTGTAACGACTATTGGAAATAATAATCTAGTCATTCGTGAAACACTTTTTGGATTGTAACTCATTTTTATTTTTCTATCTTTTTCAGTTGTACACAACTTTATTGCAAAGGGCTGAATAATTGGCACCAAAGCCATATATGAATAAGCTGCGACAGCTATAGGTCCTATGTAATTACTTCCCAGTACATGTGAAACTAATATAGATGTAGGTCCATCTGCTGCTCCTATTATACCTATTGCAGCTGAATCTTTCAAAGTAAATCCTAAAATGGATGCAACAGTTATTGTAGCAAATATTCCAAATTGAGCCGCTGCACCAAACAATAAAAGTCTTGGGTTAGAAAGAAGCGGTCCAAAATCTATCATTGCTCCTATTCCAATGAAAAGTAACAATGGCATCATTTCTGAAGCATTGATACCTACTTCAAAAAGCCAATCTATTATTCCCGCAACTGAACCAATGCCTGGTAAATTCTGATTTAATACTCCTGACATTGGAATATTTACTAATATTGCTCCGAAACCCATGGGCAATAATAAAGATGGTTCTAAATTTTTAGCTATTGCTAAATAAATAAGCAAACCACCTATACCCATCATTAAAATTTGTTTCCATGTAATTTGTATAATACCTTCAATTAAAAACTCCATTGCTATTCTCCCTATTTTTATGATTTTATAGCCTTAAAAGCATTCTAATATAAAAGTCAATATTAATCAATCGCTTTTATTTGTGTTCTAAAGCAGTTAATTCAAATTTTTACATTGTTTTTTATCCCCACCTTAATATAACTCCTTAATTTTCTTGAAATCTATAAAATACTTCAAATTATAATTTTCAAAAAAATATTTTTTTGTCACATAAATAAAAATTTGCAGTTTAATTATTTAATCCTGCAAATCAAAAAATAATATATTGTTCAAAAAACATGCCAAGTATTTTATTTCTTTACAATCTTATAGTTGACATATTTTGAAAAATCATTTAAAAACAATTCTAAATTCAATTCTTCAATACAAATACGCTTGTCTTCCAGTAACTTTTTTACAATTTCCTTTGTTAAAGTTATCCCATGTTCTTTTAATACTTTATCGTTTTTCCAAAAAGTAAAATTGCAAGCTGGAACATATTTATAGCCAGAACAGAAAAAACTTTTTTTACTTTCAAAAATATCATTTCCGCACTTTGGACATGTTCCAATTTTTTCCTTTTTACTTTTTTTGCTGGTATCTATAAAATTAACTTCTTTGGTATTGCTTAGTTTCCCTTCTTTTATAATTTCGGCAACATATTTTTTTATATCAACTATGAAATCTCTTGAGGAAGCTTCCTTTTTTGCTATTTTAGAAAGTTCACTTTCCCATTCGCCTGTTAAATCTGGCTTTTTTAGTTTATCATGGACTATTTCAATCAACTGTATTCCATTATTTGTTGGAACAAGATTTTTTTTATTTCTTTTAACATAACCTACAGATATAAGCTTTTCTATTATACCTGCCCTTGTAGCAGGAGTTCCTAATCCAATTGACTTCATCTCTTCTTTTAATTTTTCATCTTCTATTTGCTTTCCTGCCGTTTCCATAGCAGTAAGAAGAGTCGCCTCTGTATAAGGTTTTGGTGGAGATGTTTTTTTTGTAAGAACTTTTATTTCCTTTGGAATTACTTTATCACCTTCAGAAATGTTGATTGTTATTTCTTTATCTTCTGAATCTTCCTTTACTTTCCCAAGCATTATATCTTCAACTTCTTTCCAACCTGGAATAACTATTTTTTTGCCTCTAGCTTTAAATTTATCTTTTTCTATCTGCATTTCCAAATCAGTTTGATCATATTCTTGCTTTCTGTCTAATACGCTAATAAATCTTGCTACGATTAACCTCAATATATTTTTTTCCCTTTCAGGGAGATTTATATTAGAAACATTTCTTATGTTAGGTGTAACTATGATAGCGTGATGATCCGTTACCTTAGAATCATCTATTACTCGTTTGTCTGCATTTATTTTTTGTTTTAGTACCTTATTAACACAGTATTCAGTACCCTCATAATCCTTCAAACCATCCCTTATATTTTGAAGGAGTCCAGGAATTTTCGGTTTCATATCCTTCGTTAAATATCTAGAATCTGTTCTAGGATATGTAGCAAGCTTATATTTTTCATATAAATTTTGTGCAGCATCAAGAGTTTGTTCTGCTGAATAGCCATATCGTCTGTTACCTTCTCTTTGTAATTCAGTTAAATCATATAACAAAGGTCTTTCAACAGTTGCCCTCTTTGTTTTTAATTTTGTTATTATTCCTTCTTTTCCTCTGCATCTATTGACTATTTCTTCAGCCTTTTCTAATTCATCTATTCTTGTACCACTTTTATTGAACCAAGTAGCTGTAAACATTTCACAATCTGCTGAAATTTCATAAAATGGCTGTGAAACAAAATTATCTATTTCCTTTTGTCTTGTAACTATAAGAGATAATGTGGGAGTTTGAACCCTGCCAATAGTGAGCATTTGATTATATTTAACGGTAAATAATCTTGTTGCATTTATTCCTACAAGCCAGTCTGCTTCAGAACGTGCCTTTGCAGATTGGTACAAACTGAAATAATCTTTATTATCCTTTAAAGTATCAAAACCTTCAGCAATGGCTTCATCTGTCATGCTGCTTATCCAAAGCCTTTTAACAGGTTTATCACAGCCCACATTTGTATATACGTAGCCAAAAATTAACTGTCCTTCCCGCCCAGCGTCTGTTGCACATATAATTTCAGTTATTTTTTCATCTAACATTAATTTTTTTACTATTTCATATTGTTTAATTGTGGATGGATTTTCTGTTAGCTTAAATTTCCTCGGAAAAATAGGCAAATCATTCATGTTCCAAGTTTTATATTTAGGATCATATTCTTCTGGATATGATAGTTGAATTAAATGCCCTATGCACCATGTTACAATACAATCTTTGCCTTCAATAAATCCTTCCCTTTTATTATTTATTTTTAATACTCTTGCTATATCTTTTGCAACAGAAGGTTTTTCAGTTACTATTAATTTCATTACATCACACCTTTAATATTTGAATTACATTAATTAATCAAATAATTATAACACAGGAAAAACAGATAATCAATCGAAAACCAAATGATTGCCTTGTCATTGCTATGAATTTCATATCTATCTTGTCATTCTGAACCGTAGGTGAAATATCGTTCAGGATGACATAACCAAGAATCTCGTAGATACATTAATTTTTAACATTTATAAATTCTTAACATATAATACAACTATACCATAATTAGGGGGTAAAATATGTTAAAAGAAAAGCATTATTTTGCTGGAAACAATACTTCAAAGGGTTTTTTTAGTTACTTTGAAAATATTTTTAATCCAGAAGAATTAAATCGTATTTTCATTTTAAAAGGTGGCCCTGGCGTCGGAAAAAGCTCATTTATTAAAAAATTTGCAAAAAAGCTATCATTTCTCGGATACAATATTGAATATATTCACTGCTCTAGCGATGAAAACAGCTTTGATGGAATAATGGTACCAGAACTAAAAATATCTGTTATCGATGGGACTGCTCCCCACACTATTGATCCAAAATTACCTAGTATTACCGATGAAATCATTAATTTAGGAGAATTTCTTAACCATAAAGAATTATCAAAACACAAAAGTCAAGTAATCCAAATAAACAAGAAAAAATCACAATTTTATAAAAGTGCTTATAGATATTTAAAATGTGCAGGCATTGTTGAAGAAGAAATAAGTTCTATATATGACCGACTTACTGATGAAAAACAATTCTTAATGCTTGTAGATGAAGCTTTAAATAAAATATTTGAAGATAAGTATAACCATTTATATGATAACTTTGGTAAACAGAAAAAATTATTTAGTGAAGCGTACACTGCAAGTGGTTACGTAAACTTTACTGATTCATTCTGTGAAGGTAAAAAGGTAATTGCTATAATAGGTGAAAGTACAAATTATATTGCCAAACTATTAGAAACTATAGCAAAAGAAGCTGTAATGAGAGGTTTTGACATTGAGTGCTTTTATAGACCATTGACACCAGAAAAAATGCAACACATCATAATTCCAGATTTGAATTTAATAATTAAGAGCGCAGAGAACCACATGAGCTGTGATTATGATGAAATAATTAATTTACACAATATTTTAGAATTAGAGAATCTAAAAACACATATTTCTGAAATAGAAAACAATTTGCATTTGTTTGATATTTTAATTAATAATGCAATAGAAAAACTTTCTGAAGCTAAAAAGTATCATGAACTCCTTGAAGTTATTTATGTGAATGGAATGAATTTTAAAGGTATAGATGAATACTTTGATAAATTTTTTGGATCCATTATTATTTAAAGATAAATTAAAAAGGAAGTTTTATATAATATTAACTTCAATGCATTATTTATACATCAATATGGTAGTAGTTATTTTAAATATCATTCTCATGAAGAAAAATATAGTAATTCCCTTTGTTATAGGAATCTTGGCAATAGGATTACTTTCAAGTCCTCTGCGGTGTAGCTGTTAAAGTTGTATTAGCATTAATTATTTTTTAACAATTAATTAAAATATTTAATTCTAAAAACAAAAAATTAGGGAAAACCCTAATTTCTTGTTTTTAATTCTGCATTATTGTATTTCTGTATTATTTGCATTATTTCTTAAGCATTTTCTTCAAATACTGTCCAGTGAAGGATTTTTTAACTTTTGCCACTTCTTCTGGTGTTCCTTTAGCAATTATTGTTCCTCCACCATCACCGCCTTCAGGACCTAAATCTATAATATAGTCCGCAGTCTTTATTACATCTAAATTATGCTCAATAATTACAACTGAATTTCCTACTTCTACAAGTCTGTTTAACACTTCTATCAACATGTGTATATCTGCTATGTGCAAACCTGTTGTTGGCTCATCAAGAACATACACAGTATTTCCAGTTCCTTTTTTACTTAATTCATAAGCTAGTTTAACACGCTGTGCTTCCCCCCCTGACAATTCCGTAGAAGGTTGACCTAATTTAATGTATCCCAATCCAACATCCTGTAAAGTTTTAATTTTATTATATATTTTAGGGATGTTTTCAAAAAATTCTAATGCTTCATCTATTGTCATATTGAGAACATCTGAAATATTTTTTCCCTTATATTTTACTTCCAATGTTTCTCTGTTATATCTTTTACCTTTGCAAACATCACAAGGAACATAAACATCAGGAAGAAAATGCATTTCTATTTTTAGAATACCATCTCCTCGACATGCTTCACATCTTCCGCCTTTTACGTTAAAACTAAATCTACCTTTTTGATAACCTCTTTCTTTAGCTTCAAGGGTCATAGCATAAACATCTCTGATATAATCAAAAACACCAGTATATGTTGCTGGATTCGACCTAGGAGTTCTTCCTATAGGTGATTGATCAATAGTAATTATTTTATCAACATTTTCAACACCAAGCATCTCATCAAATTCACCAGGACGGTTAGAATTCCTAAATAACCTTTGATGTAAGCCTTTTGATAATATTTCATTTACTAGTGAACTTTTACCTGAACCTGAAACACCTGTTACACAGCACATAACTCCTAGTGGAATTTTAACATTAATATTCTTTAAATTATTTTCTCTTGCACCCTTAATTTCTATAAACTTTTCAGGAACTCTTCTCATTTCTGGAATTTCAATTTTTTTCTTACCACTTAAATATTGACCAGTAATTGAATTTTCATTATTTTTAATATCATCATAGGTACCAAATGCTATAACTTCACCACCATGTATACCTGCTCCTGGGCCTATATCTAAAATATAATCTGCATTCTCCATCGTTTCTTCATCATGCTCAACAACGATTAAAGTATTACCTAAATTTGTTAGATTTCTTAGTGTTTTTATAAGCATGCTGTTGTCTCTTTGGTGAAGGCCTATGCTGGGCTCATCTAATACATATAAAACTCCTACTAGACTTGAGCCAATTTGTGTTGCCAATCTTATACGTTGAGATTCCCCACCTGATAATGTGCTAGCGTTTCTTTCAAGAGTCAAATAGTTCAAGCCTACATCTGATAAAAATTGTAACCTTGAATTGATTTCTTTAATTATTTGACTACCTATTATCTTATTAATTGGACTTAATTCTAGTTCCTCAAAAAATTTCAAGCTTTTCACTACAGATAGTTGTGTTACTTCATATATGTTTTTATTCCCAACCTTTACAGCCAAACTTACAGGGTTTAATCTTGCCCCATGACATTCAGGGCATGGGCTTTCATACATATAATCTTCTATCCATTCCCTCATTTCAGGAGATTTTGTTTCATTGTACCTCCTTTGAAGATTGTTTACAACACCTTCAAATTCTCTGGTATATTCTTTAGGTCCTTGAAATTTACTTGTAAATTCAACTGTAATCTCACGTCCATTTGTCCCATATAATATTTCATCAATAAATTCTTTCGGTGCTTCTGAAATAGGTTTTGATATATCAAATCCATGATAATGAGCTATTGACTTAAACATTTGATAATAATAGCCATCTTCTTCTGCTCCATATGGAGCTATCGCTCTTTCTCCGATTGTTTTTGTAAAATCAGGAATTACTAAATCAACATCTATTTCTCTTTTAGATCCTAATCCATTACATGTATTGCATGCGCCAATGGGGTTATTAAAGGAAAACATCCTTGGAGAAATTTCACCAAAACCAATTCCACAATCCGTACATGCAAATTTCGTACTCATCAAAAGCTCTTCTTGTCCCATAACATCTATAAGAATCATGCCTCCAGAAAGTTCAAGAGCAGTCTCAACTGAATCAACAAGTCTTTTTTGAATTCCTTCTTTAACTATTAACCTATCAATTACAACTTCAATAGTATGTTTTTTATTTTTATCTAGATTTATTTCATCTTCTAATTCATACATTTCTTTGTCAATTCTTACTCTGACAAAACCTTCTTTTTTAATATTATCTAATAACCTTTTATGAGTACCCTTTGCTCCTCTAACCATTGGAGCTAATATTTGAATTTTAGTTCTTTCTTCATATTCCAAAACCTTGTCAGTTATTTGATCAACAGTTTGAGTAGTGATTGGTTTACCACAATTAGGACAGTGTGGAATTCCCACTCTAGCAAACAAAAGTCTGTAATAATCATAAATTTCTGTTACAGTTCCCACAGTTGAACGTGGATTTTTGTTTGTTGTTTTTTGATCTATTGATATAGCAGGGGATAAACCTTCTATAAATTCAACATCTGGCTTATCCATTTGCCCTAAAAACATTCTAGCATAAGAAGAAAGACTTTCTACATAACGTCTTTGACCTTCTGCATATATTGTATCAAAAGCAAGAGATGTTTTTCCAGAACCGCTTACTCCAGTGAAAACGATAAGCTTGTCTCTAGGAAGTTCAACATCTATGTTCTTTAGATTATTTGCCTTTGCTCCTTTTATAATTATTTTATCCATTGTTATCCTTTCATATTGTTGTCTTTAATTCTTTAATTTCATCTCTTATTTTAGCTGCTTTTTCAAATTCTAGATTTTCTGCAGCAATTCTCATTTCTTGTTCAAGCTCAATGATATAAGCAGACATATCCTTAATTTTTTTCTTTTTATTTTTATTTGTTGAATAATCCCCTTCATCTTCAGCTGCTGTGGTAGCTTCAATAACATTACGTACTCCTTTGATTATAGATTTTGGAGTAATGTTATATTCTCTATTATATTTATCTTGTATTTCTCTTCTTCTATTTGTTTCATCAATTGCTCTTTGCATAGAACCAGTAATTTTATCGGCATACATTATTACCTTTCCGTCTACATTTCTTGCTGCCCTTCCTATTGTTTGAATCAAAGATGTATCAGAACGCAAGAAGCCCTCTTTATCTGCATCTAATATTGCAATCAAAGATACTTCTGGTAAATCCAAACCTTCTCTTAACAAGTTAATGCCAACTAATACATCAAATTCTCCAATTCTTAAATCTCTAATTATTTCCATTCTTTCCAAAGTATCAATATCTGAATGAAGGTATTTTACTTTTATACCCGTATTTTTAAAGAATTGTGTTAAATCCTCCGACATTTTTTTAGTTAGTGTGGTAATGAGAACTCTCTGATTTCTAGCTGCAACTTCTCTTATCTCTTGCATAAGATCATCAATTTGATTTTCTACTGGTCTTACATCTATTGGAGGGTCTAAAAGTCCTGTAGGTCTAATAATCTGCTCTGCTACATTTTGGCTGTTTTCCTTTTCATAAGGTCCAGGAGTTGCACTAACAAAGACAACTTGATTAATAATCTCTTCAAATTCGTTAAATATTAACGGTCTGTTATCAAGAGCTGAAGGTAATCTAAAACCATAATTTACTAATGTTGTCTTCCTTGCTCTATCTCCATTGTACATGCCCCTTACTTGGGGAATTGTAACATGAGATTCATCAATTATCATGAGAAAATCCTTTGGAAAATAATCTAACAATGTAAATGGTCTTGAACCTGGTTTAAGATTGTTTATATGTCTTGAATAATTTTCTATACCGCTGCAATATCCCATTTCCTGCATCATTTCAATATCATAATTTGTTCTTTGTTCTATCCTTTGAGCTTCTAATAATTTATTTTCTGATTCAAAATACTTTATTCTTTCAGCTAATTCAACTTTTATATCTTCTACAGCTCTTTTTACATTTTCCTCTGTAGTTGCATAATGGGAAGCAGGAAATATAGATACATGACTTCTTCTGCCTATTATTTCACCTGTGACAGTGTTTATTTCAGTTATTCTATCTATTTCGTCTCCGAAAAATTCTACTCTTATAGCCTTATCAGATGAAGACACTGGAAATATCTCTAATGTATCTCCCCTCACCCTAAATGTACCACGAGTAAAGCTTATATCATTTCTTTTATATTGTATTTCTATTAATTTTCGTATTATTTCATCTCTATCTTTAATCATTCCTGGGCGCATTGATATGACTAGATTTTCGTAATCCATAGGACTTCCTAATCCATAGATACAAGATACACTTGCAACAATGATAACATCTTTTCTTTCAAATAAAGATGCTGTTGCTGAATAACGCAACTTATCTATTTCATCATTTATTGCAGCATCCTTTTCTATAAATGTATCACTGCTTGGTACATATGCTTCAGGTTGATAGTAATCATAATAACTTACAAAGTATTCTACTGCATTATCAGGAAAAAATTCTTTAAATTCCGAACATAGCTGTGCTGCCAGTGTTTTGTTATGAGCTAACACTAATGTAGGTTTTTGAATCTTCTCTATAATATTTGCCATAGTAAAAGTTTTTCCTGAACCTGTAACTCCAAGTAATGTCTGATATTTTAAATTATTATTAATACCTTTAACTAACTTTTCAATTGCCTCTGGTTGATCTCCAGTAGGTTTAAAGTCTGATTTTATTTTAAATTCACCCATAATCATTCACCTCACAACTCTAAACGTATGTTCGTTAACATTATATATCTAATGTATATTTTAGTCAACAAAAAAACTGTCTTTAGACAGCTTCTATTCTACTTGTAACTTTATTCCCTGAAATTTCAATAACTCCATAACTTGCACTTCCATTTTTGGGAAGTATGGTGCTTCCAGGATTAAAGTAGAGTATATTATTATCCATTTCATCATGAGATAAATGTGTATGACCATATAATACTATATCAGCATCCTTCTCTTGTGCTATTTCCTTCAAATCATCTAATCCATCCTTTACATGCTGAAGATGTCCATGAGTAACTAATATATTCTTATTTTCTATATCTAATAGAATAATATCTTCTCCATGACTAACTCCATAATCACAATTTCCAACAACCCTGTAATAATTCTTAATTCCCAATAATTTAGCTAATTTAGGAACATCGTTGTATTTATCTCCACAATGAATTAGTAAATCTACATTTTTTTCGTTTCTTAAAGAAGCAATTATAGATTCAAATATAGCTCCATGGGTATCACTTACAACCAATATTTTCACTTAATACTTCCTCCAGCTTTTCCCTTAAATTTAACAAGGCATTAGCTCTATGACTAATTTTGTTCTTTTCATTATCAGACATTTCAGAAAATGTTTTACCTATTCCATCAACAATAAAAAGAGGATCATATCCAAATCCATTTTTACCCCTTGGCTCAAAAGCTATTTTACCATTACATGTACCTTCTGCAATTAATGTTTCTCCATTTTCCAATACAACAGAAATAACAGTTTTAAAATATGCAGTTCTTTTTTCCATAGAAATATTATGAAGATTTCTTAGAAGCAATTTATTATTATCTTCATAGGAACAATTTTCTCCTGCATATCTTGCAGAATAAACACCTGGTTCCCCATCCAATGCATCTACAAATAATCCTGTATCATCTGCAATAATTATTCCATCAACTAATTTTCTTAATTCTTTAGCTTTTTTCATAGAATTTTCTTCCAGGGTTTTTCCATCTTCAACCACGTCAAATTCTTTTAACCCTATATCATTTTTTGAAATCACTTCTATAGGTAATTTTTTTAATATATCTTTAATTTCTTTTATTTTATGTTCATTTCCGCTAGATAAAATAATTTTTCTCATTTAACAATTTCCTCACTTAATTCCTCGCCTAAGGTTTTTCTTTGAATTTCATACAATTCATTACAGCCCTTTGTAGCAAGTTTAATTAATTTTAACAATTCATCATATTTAAAAGGTGATTCTTCACCAGTTCCTTGCACTTCAATAAATTCATTCTTATCTGTCATAACAATATTCATATCTACAATTGCAGCGCTATCTTCTTCATAACACAAATCCAACATTATTTCATCTTTAACTATACCAACGCTCACAGCTGAAACAAATGATTTAATAGGTAACTTATCAATTAACTTTTTATTTTTAATAAAATTAAATGCGTCTGCCATTGCAACAAATGCACCTGTTATAGACGCTGTTCTCGTTCCTCCATCAGCTTGTATAACATCGCAATCTATTGTTAATGTCCTTTCGCCAAAACCATTTAAGTCAACCACTGATCTTAAACTACGACCTATTAACCTCTGAATTTCTTGGGTTCTTCCATCCATTTTTAATTTATTAATATCTCTAGCCTTACGTACATTAGTAGAACCTGGCAGCATAGAGTATTCTGCAGTAACCCACCCTTTGCCAGTACCTTTTAAAAATGGCGGAACCCTATCTTCTAAAATAGCTGTACAAATTACCTTTGTATTACCTACTTCTACTAAAACAGATCCATCAGGATGCATTAAATAATCTCTCGTTATTTTAACTTGTCTTAATTCATCAAACAATCTATTGTCTATTCTATTCATTTTTACTCCTAACCTTTTAATATAAATATTATTATACCCCTTATCTCTTAATTTTAACACAATATAATAAAAATTCGCAAATAAAAATGAGATGCATCTCATCTCATTTTTATTTTACTACTTAATTAATTGAATTTAAAGTTTATAACATTAATATTTTTAATAATCATTGTTGTTTTTGCATTTCTTTCTTACTAGAAAAAATAGCAAAGCCTATAGAGCTAAACGAACACATAGGAACAATTAACCAAGTAGGAAGCATTCCTAGAACTAATACTATAAAACCTGATACTATAATTGCAAACATTCCATATTTCGGATATTTAACGGCAAATAAAGAAAATAGTGCTCCAAATATTGCTGGCAACACGTAATCAAAAGATTTTATAATAGATGGTGGAAAATATGAGATTAATTTATTTCCAGCAATAGCAGCAATAGTTAATATTATCATATTCATTATTGTTGAACCTACCATTCCTAATGTACCCACTAATTCAGCCTCATGTGAACCTGGCTTTGTATCTAAAACATCCTGAGTTACAACAGCACATGGAACTTTCATGTTGGCTATATTACCAGATAAAAAGGCCATATAGGTGCCTGATACTCCCAGTATCGGGAAATATGATAGAGGAGTCATAAAATATTCCACACCATAGATGGAAGCAATCATAAACCATCCTTTAAGTATTACTTGAACTGATGGGATTGCTCCATACTTAACCCAAAGATAGATTGCTGGAATAAAACATAATGGAATTGCACCTAATAGTGTCCATCTTCCTGCCTTAACAATTTTTTTGGTAAATAATTCTTCATAAGAATAACTATTCTCTGTCATAATTAAATCCCCCTTAATTTGATACTAGAACAGCAACGAACATTCCTGCTACCATAGATATTCCAAGATTATACTCTTTTAGTTTTGGCATTTTGTTCGATAATTTAGTAAGAAAAATCATAACTACTGCAGCTACCAATGCTGCAATAAATTTGTCCATACCAGACTTTGAATTGCTTATTACCAGATATGAAGATGTACCTAATACGGCCGCTCCACATATTTTTCCCATCATATCTGCATTTCCACCTGCTATTTTATCCTGTAAATTGCTCATTTTATGTGTGAACAAACCACAAAATAACAACCAACCACAACCATTTAAAGCCATTGTCCATACTGAAGATGCAAAAGCAGTCGCATCATATTGTGCAGATCCAAATTCAATTTCCATTGCTTTAGCACCAATAGTAGATGCTGTTAATTCAGTAGGAGCAGCTCCAATCATAGACAATCTCATCCAAGTTATTGGAGCTCCAATAACGGCCATCATACCTAACATAACTACAAATACAGACAATGCAGGACCGATAGATGAAACAGCTCCCGTCTTAATCGCCTTAAAGCACTGTTCCTTTGTAAGCGAGGTTGCTTTAGTAGCTTGAAATGCATATTTAGAAAATATATAAGCTTGAATACCCACCACTGAAATAACTGGTAGTGCTGTCATCCAAAGTATAGGATCGTTTGCAATATCTAAATATTCTTTCATAATTTCCTCCATTCATAATAAGATTGGTAAAAAAAAGGCATCCTCAATAATTTATATAAAAAGATGCCCCTCTCCTTGTAAAACTAATCAATCATATATATTATCTTTTATATACGCTACTATCAATTCCTTCTAAATATTTAACTACATTTTCCAATGGTTCAACATCAGCAAATTTTGCATCCATATCAAACAAGTTCCATTCAATAACTCCAGGTACCCTATCGCCTATTGTTCCTATTGGCACTATAGTTTTAAATCCATGTCCGGTTGAATCCATTACAGTATGTCTAACACATGCACAAGCAGTAGCTCCCATTACTATTACAGTATCTACCCCTAATTTATAAAGTGTTTGAGCCAAATGTGTTCCAAAGAAGTTACTAGCGTATTTTTTATGAATAACTGGTTCTTCAGGTTGTGGATTTAATTTAGGATCGATATCCATCCATTCAGAGTTGATATCTAATGTATGCATAGGAATCTTTTCATCCCATCTAGGTAAATCCCATTGTTCTTTTCCTACGTAGCCAGTTGTTGTATGGAATATAGGAACTCCTGATTTTCTAGCTGCTTCCAATACTTTAAGTGCATTAGCGCAAATTTCGTTATTATTTTCACAAGTAAACGGATGCCCGTCTGACATCCAAGCTTTAGCCATATCTACTGTTGTAATAGCTGGAGCCTTGCCATAGCCCATTCTTCTTTGGAATCCTCTTTCCTTGTAGATCTTGCTTGCTTCTGCAAAAGCTTCCTGCAATAATTTTTGATCAAATTGATATTTTCCACCTTTGTCCTTAAAAAGTTCTGACATCGTTGAATCCTCCTAATTATTTTTATTGTTGTACCATTATATATAGCAACAACCATGCCAACTTGAAAAATGTGTAAATTAGGCATTTTTTAATTGTTAATCTATAAATTAACTATCGCAATTTTGCAACTGGGTCGTATATTTATCTGTGTATCACTGTACTTCACTGCGTTCTGCAGCTTTGCAATCGTTTTTATAACAGTCGCAAAATTGCAACGGTACCAAAACATAACCAAGATTATTCTAAATTTGTTTCTATTTTTAATTTTTTTATCTTTCTAAACAAAGTTGAAGGGTGTACATCCAATGTTTCAGCAGTATCTTTCACGGAACTGTGCTTGCTTAATGCAACCGTAATAATATTTTTCTCATACATATCTAAAATATATTTAAGCCTTGGAATGGAATTATGCAATTCCAAGTTGCTGTTTTTCATTATGTGCTCAGTCAAAACCCAGGAAGGCAGCGACTCAATAGTTATTAAATCATTAATATTTACAATGAAAAGATATTCCACTAAATTTTCAAGTTCCCTTACATTGCCCGGCCATGAATAGTTTAGCAGCGCATCTTCGACTTCTGAGGTAACCCTTACATTTTTTTTGTACTTTTTATTTAATTTCTTCATATAGTATGCTGCAATTTCCAGAATATCCTCTTGTCGCTCTCTCAAAGGTGGAATGTTTATTGGAACGACGTTCAATCTGTAAAAAAGGTCTTCTCTGAATTTTCCCTCTAAAACATCATTTTTAAGTTCTCTGTTTGTAGCTGCCAAAAGCCTGAAGTCCACGGGTATAGAAGTTTTATCCCCCAACCTTTGAACTTCTCTCTCCTGTATAACCCTTAGAAGCTTTGGCTGCACATGCAGAGGAAGCTCTCCTATTTCATCCAGCAATATTGTTCCATTGTCGGCTAACTCAAACAATCCGGGCTTGCCATGCCTAGATGCTCCGGTAAAAGCACCCTCCACATATCCGAACAGTTCAGATTCAAACAAATCCTTAGGAATTGCTGAACAGTTTACCTTAATGAAAGGTCCGTCCTTTCTTTCGCTTTCATTGTGAATATATTTTGCCAATACTTCTTTACCAGTTCCCGATTCTCCGCTTATGAGTACCGTAGTGTTGAAAGGCGCAACTTTAGATGCAAATTCCAATGTTTCATCCATTTTTTTGCTTTTAAAAATCAGACCGTCAGTGTTTATCTGATCTTTTCGAAGTTGTGTCAATTCGTTCGAATATTTTTGCGTGAGCATTTTAGCATTCTCTAACTCTTTTTTTATATTGATGAGTTCCGTAATGTTTCTTGTGTTGCATATTACTCCTACAAAATTTCCGTTCTTTAAATATATAGGGGTTGCAGTGGTCAATGCAGACCTTCCCGTATAATATTTATGAATTACGGATATGGGCTTTTTGTTTTCTATTACATTCAAAGAAAGCGAAGTATTAAATTTTTTTTCTTCCAATAAAATTTTTAAATTTTTGCCAATAATTTCATCTTTCTTTATACCCGTAGTATCTTCATAAGCTTTGTTGACGAACAAAACATTTCCTTTTTCATCAGAAATCAAAATTCCATCAGACGAGCACTCCAACGCTTCATGAAATCTATCACCGTAATCAATCTCTTTAGGTAGATTATTATCTATTTGATATTTCATCAACTATTCCTCCTTTTCCATAAAATTTCATTTATAGCTATTCTTGCTTGTAAAATTAAAATGAATGTATTCTTCATATTTTAACACAAATATTATAAAAATAAAATATTTTTATAAATCTCAAAAAATCGATTAATGCTTTTATGTCATTAATCGATTTTTGGAAATTAAAATTTATTATTAATATCTGCTAATTTTCAAATACGGTCTGATCAGTAACTTCTGTCTGTAATGCTTTAAGTGCTCTTTCAACTAAACTTCTTCTAATTTTCTTGCTCTTTTCTTCTCCAAGGTTAGGATCTCCCAATGGATACGGTATACCTACTGCAGGTATTATTCTGTTAGCACCAATTGTTAAGGATATTGGTACTACTGTACACATGTGAACAACTGGAATTCCAGCTCTTTCTATTTCTTTTACCATCGTTGCACCGCAACGAGTACAAGTGCCTCAGGTTGATGTAAGAATAACTGCTCCAACTCCATCTTCAACTAACTTCTTGCTAAACTCTTCTCCAAAAGCTTTAGCGTTTCCAACTGATGTTCCTGTTCCTGTTGTTGTTACGAAGTAATTAGCTAATTCTCCTATTACTCCTTCCTTCTCCATTTCACGAAGTACGTCTAAAGGAACAACAAGGTTAGGATTTTCTAATACATATGCTCTGTCATACCCTCCGTGAACAGTCATAAATTTATCCTTATTTAAGCTATCTAATCCTGTTATATCATATATGCCATATTTTGTAGCACTTGATGATTCAATTCTATCAGGATTTCCTTGAGGTACGATGCCTCCTGATGTTACAACAGCTAATTTGATTTTAGATAAATCTTTTATTGCTGGATTTGGAGGAACTCTATCAAATACAGGCATTGGATATTCTGTAGTATATGGTCTTCCTGCAACCTTATCTAATAAAAGATCTACTGCTCTTTCAGAGCCTCTTCTTTCATTAAAATAGTTTACACGAATTCCTCTTTCAATATATCCTTCTTCTGCTGGAGATAATATTTCTTCTTTGTTAATCATCTTTTTAGCAAGCTTACATACTTTTGGCATTGCTTTTCTCATATCAGCAGCTGAAATTTTAGTTTCTATAATATATAAATCTTTTTTGAACATATCAACACCAGGATTTTCTGGATACATTCCAGTTATAACAGGTATTTGAAGTTCATCTTCTACAGCCTTTGCTATAGTTCCACATGCTACCCCATATCTCCCAGCATTAAATGCAGGACCTGCTACAAACAAATCTGGTTTATAAGGTTTAATCATATTTAATATTGTTTTTTTTGCCTCTTCTATATGGCCACCAAAATATGTGTCTCCACATATTACAGTTGCCACGACTTCATAATTATCTCCAAGTCCTGACTGAAGAGCAAGACCAGGACCAACTATACCTTCTCTTACTTCTGGCTCTATATCAGCTTTTTCTTCTCCGCCTATATTTGCAAAGAATTGATTGATATAGTGAACCACTCTTATTTTATCCATATTAGGTAACCCTCCTTTAATTAATATCCTTTAGCCGAAAGCTTGTTATATCCATTTGCAATTGTAGAAGCTATAATTATTTGAAGTTCTGCTTCGATACTTCCATCAGGCTTTAAGCTTCCTTCATAACCACCTATCATTGTTTCAATAAAATCTAATGTACCAATAACTTTTTCCATTGGTGGAAAATTGATTATTACATTTCCATTTCCACAAGATACAAGTGCATCTCCTTCTTCAGTGGCATCTGCTAATGATTGAGATTTTCCATCTCTTCCTGGGAATTCATCTGTAATCAATACTACTTTTATACCTTTTTGACTAACTTTTCTGCAGTTCATCATAAGGTCTGTATCAGGGTTACCATATCCTTCTTCAGTGATAATAACACCATCTAACCCTAAAAATTCACAAAGTTTAGCAGTCATATCTGAAGATCTTTCTTTATCTGCAAGAAATACATTTTCATTGGTTAAAACAACTCCTATGAAGTTTAAATCCACTCCATGTCTTTTATATAAATCTTCTATAACTGGATTATTTAAGTGGTGGAATGTTGTAACTTTATCACAAGGAGCAACGCAATTACCGCTTATAATAGCTCCATCCATGATTTCTGTTGGATACATAAATGTTGGAACCATTACCTTGGCATCTACTCCATAATAATATGTGTCATGCAATAATCCTTGAGACTGCAACATATGAATATAACCAATTTTGGGCAAGTCAGGATATTGTTTTACTTGTTCTTGTAAAGGTTTAGTTTCATAAGTAACTATTTCATCAGGTTCTACATTTCTTCCAGCTTCACCAATATATGCAGCAACTCTTAATCCAACCATTCTTCCTGCTGCTTCATAATCATGGGTTTCTAATCCTTCAACTGGCTCAATAACTATACAAACATTGTTTGTTTCTGAAAATGGTGTATATTTCGCTGCAGGTCCTGACATATCTATTACACCTTCCTGAAAACCTACTATTCTACCACAAGTAATTACAGTAGCTCCAACTAAAGCATGCGTTCTTCCGCTTCCTACTTCTTTAACTTTGTTAATTGTTCCTGGGAATATTGCACCACTACCTGAAACTTTAACTCTTGGTTCTATAACATCCTTTACAGGTGCAATACGAACTGACTCTCCAGGTCTTGCTAATTCTACATTGGCAGATAAAATTCTATCATCTTCAAGGACAAGCTTTATTATTTCATCTTTATTAACATAAAGCGTTCCTTTAACAACTTCAGTTTTATCACCGAATTGGACATCACTAATTTTAATTTTTCCTAGTTCTAATTTCAAAATTACTACCTCCTTTTCTATTTCAATCCTATCAATGTATTCAATTTTATAACAAAAACAATATCTTATTGTCATTTCGAGAGCGTAACCTAAAGAATCTCATAATTTTAACACTAGAAATCCTTCGCTATGGGATGGCAATAATAGGATTTGCCAATAGTATGAATTCATAAACAGGATTATACACTTTAATAAATATTAAACATTGGGTTAACTATTACATTCTCTATTAATGATAGATCTACTGTTTTAAAATCATTTAATATTTTCTCATTCCATTTTGGCGTAGACTTGTGCTTTAAAAATTTATTAGCCGCATCCAAACTATTTTCAATTAAAATTACGCTGCTATAATCTGTTTTTTCAGAGGTTTTGCCAATAATTACAGATTTATATGGTGTTTGATTTGGTTTTAAGCTTCCTGCCATAGGATGAGTAATTAATTTGCAGCCATTATGAATGTAATCTCTTGTTTCATTTAATACATCTGTATAGCTTCCTTTTTCTAAAAATACTATTTTGTATTTTCCCTTATACTTTTTATAAACCTTGTCATTATTAGTAATAATAAACTTTTCCAATGCTGTTCCTCCTTTATGCAAATTAATACCTCTATAGTTTGTTAAGCAATTTACATACCAATAATTAGTGTTAGTATAAATTTTATTATCGTATTAAAATTTCAATATAAAAATAATTTATACTAATATTATAAAGCTTCGATATTAAAATTTAATATAATTAATACTGAAATATAATTCTTGACCCTGCATCATTTTTCATTATATAATATTTATTATAAAACAATAAACTTTAGGAGTGGTTATTATTAGTGATATAAAAATTTTAATTGTAAATAATGATAAGCAATATATTGATACGCTTTTAGCAGCTTTATCTAATATCTCAAAAAATGTTATAGTAAGTCACAACTTCAAAAAAGCAATTGTTGAACTATTAGATGAATCTTATGATTTTGTTATAACAGATAGTAACTTATTTAATCAAAACTATACTATGAAAAATTTTATAGAATCTTACCCTAACACAAAATTAATCATAGTTGCATCTACTCCATCATACAGCGATGGAAGTGTATCATTACAAAATGGAGCAAGTTTATATATTGATTTAAAAGAAGAAATAAATTCATTATCTTATAAGCTTATGACTATTCTCAATGAAAAAATTAATATAGCAAATGAAAAAGAAAATTTACTTAAAGAATATTTGCTTGAAAGCAATAATGAAAGCTACAATAAAATGCTTAATCATTGTGAAAAAGTAGCAAAAACTAATGTAAATATTTTATTAACTGGCGAATCTGGAACTGGAAAAGAAGTTGCAGCTAAATATATTCATTTATGCAGCAAACGAGGAAATAATAGCTTTGTACCTGTAAACTGCAGCTCTTATACAGAAACATTATTGGAATCAGAACTATTTGGTTACGAGCAGGGTTCTTTTACTGGAGCCGTTAAAGCTAGACAAGGACGATTTGAAACTGCAAACAATGGTTCATTATTTTTAGATGAAGTTGGAGATATCGATTTACGTACACAAGTTAAGCTTCTTCGGGTATTGGAAACAAAAAAAGTTTCACGTCTTGGAAGCAATATTGAAAGATTAATAGATTTCAGACTTATATCTGCCACGAATAAGGATTTAATCAGGGAAATAATGCAAAATAATTTTAGAGAGGACTTTTTCTATAGAATTAGTTCTATAACGATTCGAGTACCCTCTATAAAGGAGCGAAAGGAAGATTTAGACAGGCTTATTGAATATTTCCTTAAAAAATCGCAAGAAGAAAATAATATAAAAATAATAGGTATTGATGATGAGCCTAAAAATTTTTTATATTCTTATGGGTATCCAGGTAATAT
The DNA here is from genome assembly GCA_028709465.1 of Tissierellia bacterium. Lineage (GTDB taxonomy): Bacteria > Bacillota > Clostridia > Tissierellales > Sedimentibacteraceae > Sedimentibacter. The sequence continues at coordinate 63,151 of JAQVWY010000005.1, forward strand.
TAGAGAACTAAAAAGCATCATTGATAGAATGGTTGTTTTATCTGTTAACGGAAAAATTACAAAGGACGGAATTCCTATTTTATATAAAATTAAAAACGATAGTAATTCTAATGAAATAACTAATTACGATAAAATTATAACTTTTAAAGAATTTAAAATGAAAACTGAAGCAAATTATATAACATGGGTATTAGAAAAAACAGGAGGAAATGTCGCTGAGGCTGCAAGACATTTAGACATCAGTTCAAGACAATTGTTTAATAAAATTAAAGAATATGATATAAAAAAATAGAACAATTAGCTTTGCATATCTTATCATTCTATAAATGCAAAAAAATAAGAACTCTAAAATTTATATTTTGAGTTCTTATTTTTTTATAGTAATATAAACTACCTTATTGTTAACAAGAATCTAAAAAAAGTGCTATATTTGCTCATATTCTATTCACATATAAACATGAAATTCTATTTACATTGATGTACAAAAAACAGGATTCGGATATAAAAAATTCTTTGTGTGTCCTCATTGTGGGGAAAGAAGGACAAAGCTATATTTGTTTAATATGCTTAATATTTATTGTAAAACATGCAGTCCTAAAGGACCATATGAGGGCATAACACATACTACCAGGGGAGGAACTGATGAGATAGAATACAGAATGTAACGAGTGGCATCTAAATATAAAACACACCGCTTAAATATCCGTTTATGTTCTATAATGTCATATGGCAACGACCTAAATATATGATATATAAAAAGTGGGAAGAAAGATTAATTAAATTACAGATATTAGAAAATATGAGAAATCAAACAATCTTTTTTAAAAAGAAATATAGTACTTCATTAATCAATAGGACACTAGATATTTATAAATACATACATTCATTACCTAAACTGGTAAAATATTTTATTGATTGGGAAAGTTCATAGAAAATTAAATTATAAGGCACTGTTTGAAGGCAGTGTCTTTTACATAGACAGGAAATGAATTCCTTGGTATAATATATAGAACCATGTTTTAAGGGTTATACAAATGTGTAAATATCCAGATTTGAAACAAGAAATAGCTTATAATACACAAAAAAAACGATATTGCGATTACATAAAACATACTTAAGTGTATCTATTAGTTATATGACGTAGCTGGCAGAGAAGTTATTTGTAAAAATAATTACCAAAAAGGTAAAAAAATATTGCACAAAGGATTAAAGTATAATATAATGAATATACTATATAGAAGTAATAAGTTAGAAAAGCAATGTAAGAATTATAAAGATGCACAAAAAGCATTTAATAAGGATGTCGCAGAGAAACTACACAGCGTTATTAATTTTATCGAAAATGCAGATAATTTAATGGACGTTAAATGCATTCCTTCATTTAATTTACACCCACTTTTTGGAGATAGGCAAGGTACTTATGCTATAGATTTAGGAAGAAGATCAGGATTTAGGTTAATTGTTATTCCTTTAGATAATTATCAAAAATGCTGGACGATAAGTGATGTGAATGAGATTTATAAGAGTACATCTATTATAGTTGCTGTGGAGGTGACAAACCATTATGAATAAAATTGAATATAAAGATTTGATAGGATTTCATCCAGGATACTATGTTAAAGACATTATAAATGACTTAAATATATCTCAAATAGATTTTGCAAAAAGATTGCAGGTTTCAGGAAAAACTGTGAGTATGTTATTGTCTGGAGATATTTCAATTTCTGATGATTTAGCTATTAAGCTTTCAAAAATGACGGGCACAAGCATAAGTGTCTGGATGAATTTACAAAACACATATGATCAAAAGAAAGCTGAAATAGATAAATTAAGATTGGAAGAAGAAGATATAACAATTATTTCTTTAATTGATTATACATTTTTTACTTCACTTAACTTGGTTTCAAATACTACAAATAAAGCAGGGCGAGTAAAGGAATTATGTAAGTTTTTAAATATATCATCACTAAAAGTTTTAACAGAGGATGATTTTCTTGTTAATTATAGAGTTGGAGTAAATTCGTTAGAAGATAAAAATATAATTAATTCAAGAGCATGGGTTCAAACAGCTATAAAGCTCGGGAGTGCTATTGAAACATCAAAATTTGATTGTAAATTATTAAAATCTTATTTACCTGAAATAAGAAGTATGACTTTGAAAGATCCTAATGAATTTTTACCAAGGTTGATAGATATATTTTCTAAATGTGGAGTTTCATTTGTTCTTTTACCTCATTTGAAAAATTCAGGAATAAATGGTGCAGTTAAGTGGATTAATCCTGAAAAAGTTATATTAGCTATGAATAATAGAAGAATGTATGCTGATACATTTTGGTTTAGTTTATTTCATGAAATAAAACATGTTCTACAACAGAAAATTAAAACTATTTTTATAAATTCAAGTAAAAAACAAGATATTTTAAAAATGGATTATGCTTTAGAAGAAGAGGCAGATTTATTTGCACAAGACTTTTTAATACCACAAGATGAGTACAAAAACTTTATTTATGAAAATTTTAGATTTAGCGAGAAAATCATACAAAAGTTTGCGAATGATATTGGTATACATCCAGGAATAGTTGTGGGAAGATTGCAAAGAGATAAGTATATAGGGTACGATAGATATAATTCTTTAAAAGAAAAATATATAATAGGTATTTAAATAGCAAAAATAGCTTAAACACTGGGACATTTTTTATTGAAAAGGAGCGTAAAAGCAGGGTAATTAACAAACCGTTTATAACGCAAATATATTGAAGTTACAATAAAGCACTAATAACAAAATACATCTTATTACTCGAGGAGGAAAAGCTACACGCCTAAAATATAAAGAAGCACACAAACAGGAAAAAGTTAGCAACATGTAATTAACTAATTGATAAAAGACACTGACTGTAATAGGTTGGTGTCTTTTATATTTTTTAAAATTTTGTCCTAATGTTATTATTAATAAAGTTTTGAAGTTGGTTAACTGATTCTTTCATCTTGCCTTAATCCACAATATAAGGCAATAGAAAATATAACTTTATACATTTCTGGTTCGTTTTCAATTGCATCCATTAATTTGGATATTTCTTCAGCTGAAAGCAATTTTGCATAATTCTTATTTTCAACTTTAGGCAAGGTTATATTTCTACATGGATTTTCTTTTATAATGAGTATTATAAGCGGTTATATAAAAGCTTTCAGTATTAGGTCTTAAATTAGGTCTTACATGTTTAGCAAATGTTATTTAGGGTATGCTACTAAAAAATATAATTACATTAGGAGGAGCCTATGAATAATGATGTTAATAATATTCATAATTCAAAAATAATTGAAAATAATCTTAATTATTTCATTAATAATCATAAAGAAATATATGAAGCATATGAGAACTACGGAAGATTAGTACATGAAAAAGGAGGTCCTTTAGACGAAAAAACGAGATGGTTAATAAAAATAGCTCTTTCAGCTGATTGCCAAAATGAATATTCTTTGAAAACTCACATTTTAAAGGCTTTAGCTGCTGGCTGTTCAAAGGAAGAAATAGAACATGTTTTGCTTTTAGTTGGACCAACATGCGGCTTTCCCAAAACTATGAAGGGACTTCTCATTATGAGAAATATCATAGAAAGTTCTAATTGAGTAGAATAGCACCCTAATTAGTTTCAAACTGGGTGCTATTCAAATATTTGTTTATTTAGTTATTTCATATTTTCGTATATTCTATATGACATTAGAATTGCCGCTTCTCTGGTTGCCATTCCATAACCCACAGCTTGTTGTACCGTTGTAGTTGCTTTAAGCATAAAGTTTCCGTTTGAATCACCTTTAATAATGCCAAGCTTTGACATATATTTTGTTAAACTTTTTTTCTGTTGTCTTAAAATAGTGAACTATTATTTTCTTAATTATTATGAAAATAATTTATACTAAATGGTTTTTTAAAAACATATTTCTATTCGACATAATAATACAATCATTCTATAATTAGTGCTGTTGTCCAAGTTATCCAAGCAAATTAAAATATTAACTTTAAATAGTTAATAAAGAAGGTGAAATAATGCTTAAATTTGTATTTCGTAGAATCATTAATTCAATACCTATAATTATCCTTGTTATGATATTATCATTCCTAATTATACATATTATGCCAGGAGATCCTGTCAGGACTATGTTAGGTGATAAGGCGTCGGAAGAACAGATAATAAATATGAGAAAACAGTTAAATCTTGATAAGCCATTAATGAAACAATTTACCATTTGGATTAAGGATATAATTAGATTTGATTTTGGAGAATCAATATCTTGGAAAGAACCTACTTTAATAATAATAAAAGAAAGAATTGAACCAACCTTTTTACTTGCAATTATCGGAACACTATTAAGCACGTTAATTGGCATACCTCTTGGTATTTTATCTGCAAAGCAACATGGAAAGTTAACAGAAAAATGTTTATCAGTATTGTCTTTAGTATCAATTTCATTGCCAGCTTTTTGGATTGCCATCATAATGATACAGCTATTTGGTGTAAATATTCGTATCTTTCCTGTTTCTGGATTCCACAGCATAAAATCTGTTGGCTTACTTGCTTCACTATATGAACTTTCTCTGCCTGGAATTATCCTGGGTATTATGCACAGTGGACAAATAGGCAGAATGACAAAGACATCTATGCTTGAAGTTATGCAGCAAGACTATTTAAGAACTGCAAGAGCTAAAGGTGTTAAAGAATTTTATGTCTTAAATTTACATGGATTAAAAAATGCACTTTCATCAATTGTAGTTGTAATAGGGTTTAGCTTTGCAAGCTTATTGGGTGGTGCCATTGTTATTGAACAAATATTTAACATCCCTGGAGTAGGAAATCTTGCAATAAATTCTATTTTAAGCAGAGACTATCCTCTTATACAAGGAATTTTATTATTCATTGCCCTTATTTTTATTTTAATAAATATGCTCACTGATATAATTTGTGCATTAATAAATCCAAAGGTAAGGTATGAGCATGAATAAAAAGAATGTGAACTCATATATAGCAATTGGAATTATCTTGTTGATAATACCTTTAATTTTAGGATTGCTTGCAAATGTTTTATCTACCTATGACCCTTATGAAACGGATCCATTAATCAGACTTAAATCGCCAAATTCAGAACATATTATGGGAACTGATGATCTTGGAAGAGATGTTTTTACTCGTACTCTGTACGGTATAAGAATTTCTCTTTACATTGGTTTTATGGTAACTTTTTTCAGCTTGATTATTGGAGTAGTTGTGGGGACTGTTTCAGCTTTCTATCCATGGACTTCTAGAATATTAATGCGTTTAGTTGATGGAATAATGGCCTTTCCAACGATTATTTTAGCTATTTCCTTAGCTGGAATATTAGGTTCAGGTACAAAAAATATCATTATAGCACTTTCCATATCATATTTCCCTATGATTGCCCGCATCACAAAAAATGCAACCTTAGAGGTATTGGGAATGGAATATATTGAATCTGCTATTGCCCTTGGTAAAAATGATTTATACATAATATTTAATTATATATTACCAAATATTGCTTCACGAGTAATGGTTCAAGTAACATTTACATTTGCCATGGCTATACTTAATGAATCAATTTTAAGCTTTTTAGGTGTTGGCATAAAGGTTCCTACTCCAAGTTTAGGGGGCATGGTCAATGATGGAAGAAATTATATAAGCACTGCTCCATGGATAATAACTTTTCCTGGTTTAATAATTTCCTGGATAGTATTATCTTTGAATATGATTGGTGATGGTATGAGAGATGCACTTGATCCAAGATGTAAAAACAGAGGTTAATATGTGTAAATTATTAAATATAGAAAATTTAACTATTGTAGCAAATGAAAAAAATAGAAAAGTAAAAATCACCGATAATGTTTCTCTTTCCCTAAACAGCGGAGAATCTATGGGGATTATAGGAGAATCTGGCTGTGGCAAAAGTATAACTGCTTTAAGCATATTAGGATTAAATAATCCTAATATAAATATAATTGATGGAAATATATTTTTTGAAAATATTTGTCTCAACAAATTATCTTCAGGGAACTTAAGAAAAATATGTGGCAGCAAAATAGGTATGATATTTCAAGAACCTATGACAGCTCTTAATCCTGTATTTACTATTGAACAGCAGTTGTCCGAACCGTTAAAAATTCATTTGAAACTTTCAAAATCTGCTATCAAATCAAAATGTATTGAACTTCTTGAATCAGCTGGAATAAAAAATGCTTCTGCTATGCTAAAATATTATCCTCACCAGCTGTCTGGAGGTATGCGCCAAAGGGTGGTAATAGCCATGGCAATAGCCTGTAAACCTAAATTATTAATAGCAGATGAACCTACAACTGCTTTAGATGTTACTATACAGGCACAAATACTGCATATAATTAAAAAACTTATAAAAGAAAACAATATGGCATTACTTATAATTTCCCATGATATTGGGGTTATATCAAAGTTATCTCAAGAAGTCAGTGTAATGTATTCCGGAGAAATAATTGAACAGGATTCTAAAACAAATATTATTGAAAATCCAATGCATCCTTACAGCGAAAAACTTATTAATTCTGCAAAAGAATTAAATAATGGATGTAACCATCTTTCTGTTGTAAATGGTTCAGTTCCAAGACCAGAAGAAAATATTATGGGTTGCAAGTTTGCTGCAAGATGTGAATTCTGTAGAAACATATGTAAAGAGAAAAAGCCTTCTCTCATAAAAAAAAATAATGGGAATGGTTATGTGAGATGTTGGAAATATATTAATGATCAAAATTTATATTAAGGAATATTTAAATTATGGATGAAAATATTATTTTACAAGTAAACAATTTAAATAAACAATTCCGTTCAGGCAACCATAAAATCCAAGCGATAAACAATATATCCTTTAATGTAAAAAAAGGTGAAACATTCGCATTAGTTGGAGAGTCTGGTTGTGGGAAAACAACGACTGGACGTCTATTAATAAAATTAGTTGATGCTGATTCTGGTGAAATTATTTTCAAGGGAACTAATATAAGTAATTTATCAAATAATAAATTCAGGAAATTGCGTCCCTCAATACAAATTATTTTTCAGGATCCCTACGGCTCACTTAATCCCAGAATGAAAATAAAGAAATTATTGTCTGAAGCTGTAAAATCCAATACTGAAAACAAATCAGATATAAATGATGTAATTTGGGAATTAATTAAAAGCGTGGGTTTGGAAGTAAGTGATTTAGATAAATATCCCCATGAATTTTCAGGTGGACAGCGCCAAAGAATCTGTATTGCAAGAGCAATAGCTACACAACCTGATTTAATTATTTGTGATGAACCTGTATCAGCATTGGATTTATTAGTACAAGCTCAAATATTAAATTTATTGAAAGAATTACAAAAAAAATATGGTTTTTCTTATATATTCATATCCCATAATTTATCAGTTGTCAGATATATAAGTGACAGAGTTGCAGTTATGTGTATGGGGAAAATTGTTGAAGAAGGTACCACCGAAGAAATATTTAATAATCCGTCACATATATATACAAAACTTCTGCTGGATTCTATACTAGATTTAACTGATAATGAAAAATCAGAAGATTTATATAAAACTTATTATGATGATAAATATCAAGTAGCAATAGATTATGTGAGCAAGAGTTCATCAAAACTTAACTGGATAAGCCCAACACATTATGTATTGCAAGATATTTAACATATATTAAAAACAACTTATTGGAGGAAAAATTGAAGACAAAATTTAAAAAAATTATCTCAAGCATGTTAGTTATTGCAATGTTATTAGCAGTATTAAGTGGATGCGCTAACAATGCTAGCAATGAAGTATCAGATAACAGCAATAACTCAAATAGCAACTCTACAGAACCTAAAATAGGCGGCGAAATAACCGTTGCTTTTCAGTCTGCGCCAGACAACTTTGACCCAGACCACGCTTCATCTGACTGGGTTGTTACAGCAGTAACAAATCATGTTTATGAAGGATTATTTGAATTTAATGCTAATAACGAGGCTATACCACAATTAGCAGAATCATATACTATTATAGACGATGGCAAAACATATAATATAGTATTAAGAAAAGGCGTAAAATTTCAAGATGGAGATGAAATGAAAGCTGAAGATATAAAATCTTCTTTAGCAAGATGGTTTAAAGTTAATCCTGCAGGAGTATCGATAGCTGATTCATTAATAGATATTGAAATAGTTAATGATTATGAAATACTTGTTAAATTTGATAAAGTATATGCACCTTTTATTAATATATTAGCATCACCTGTTTCAAGACAAAAAATGCTTGTTAAGAAAAAAGAAATAGTAGATAAATTTGGTGAAGATATTATTACTGAACATATTGGAACAGGACCATTTATATTTGATGAAATAGTGATGGGACAAAAGGTTGTGTTAAAGAAAAATGAAAATTATATTCCAACTAAAGGAGATATTTCAGGCCTAGCAGGCGAAAGAACTGTTTATCTTGATAAAGTTACTATCGAATTTGTTCCTGAAGAAAGTGTTCGTGTTGCAGGACTTAAAAGTGGGCAATTTGATTTCGTTGATGAAATATCTACTGATAGATATAGTGAACTAGATAGCTTTCCAAATATCTCTCCTACTGCATGTAACTTCGGCACTATAGGTATAGTAGCTTTTAACAACGGATCAGAGCCTTTTAATAATAAACTGTTACGACAAGCTGTTGCATATGCTATAAACCCAACTGAAATGGCAATTGCACAAATTGGTGATGAAAGATTTTGGTCTGTAGAAGATGGATCATGGTTTAAAAAAGGTACTATCTGGTATGATGAAACTGCAGGTGAAGGTATTTATAACAACCAAGATTTAGATAAAGCTAGACAGTTAGTTAAAGAATCAGGTTACAACAATGAACCTATAGTTATATTAGGTGTTAAAGCTGATTTATTTGCAAGTAACGGTGCATTAGTTCTTCAAAATCAATTGAAAGAAATAGGACTGAATGTTGAAGTTGAATTATATGACAGATCTACTTACTTTGATTATCAGCAAAGCGGAAAATGGAATATAGTTATTTCAAGATGGAGTGATATGAATCCTGACCCTCAAGTATTTGAACCATGGACTGGAACAGACGGATGGATTACTCGTTGGGATGATGAAGATTCAAGAAGAATGGATAAAATATTTGATAGAATGGTAACTGAATTAGACTATGAAAAAAGATACGAAATAGTAAAAGAATTCTATGATGAGTTCTGGGAAAGTGTTCCATATATAAAAGTATTTAACGATAAAAGATTATATGGAATCAACAATAGATTACAAGGATACCAAGGATATGGTCAGCCATATTTCTGGAATGTATGGATTGATGAAGAAGTGCAGGAATAAATAATGAAGAATACAAATATTACACGTGCTAATATTGCACTAAATTTAAGCAAAAACATTACAGGTGTTAATTTTATTGATTTCAAAGAAGACTTTGATACGATAAATTTACCATCTCCTAAAGTACGAGGACCTCTATGCTACCATGTGAGACAAGGTATGGATGGTGAACATTTCAAACTTAAAGAAGAAGATATAACTTGTGACTATGCTAGGTATGCCTTAGGATTATCAGAGCCTGATAATACTATTATACAAGGAAGAAGTTACGATTATTGTGGATTATATGAGTCAAAGTCCATAGCAAAAGAAATAGTTGCCAGCATGAAATATATAGGCCAAAATATATATGGTATTGAAATTGGTCCATTAAAGTCAATGGCTAATGCTGATATAGTTATAATAGCAGATTATGCTGAAACTATTATGAGAATTATGCAAGGATACGCATATAAATATGGCGCTCCTAAAAATCTATGTTTCTATGGAAACCAGGCAATGTGTTCTGATATGGTTTCAAAACCTTTCACTACTAATGATATAAATATTTCATTAATGTGCAAAGGAATGAGAAAAAGCGGAAGATTTGATAAAGGAGAATTGTCTGCTGCGTTTCCTATTAATATGTTTGACAATATAGTAGAAGGAATTATTGAAACAATTAATCCTGTACACTATCCTAATGATAAAAGCAGAATTATAAATTCATTAGAAAATTCTAAGGATTTAGGTATTGAGATTAATGAAGATTATAACTACGGATTGGGACTTAATGAATATGACCAAAAAATAAGAAATATTCGAAATAGCAGGTAAACCTCATTTCTTTAAAAGCAGCCACTAAACGGCTGTCTTTTTTTATTTACTAATAAAAAGACACCAACCCATTACAGTCAGTGCCCTTCATCAATTAGTTAATTACATGTTGCTAACTTTTTCTTGTTCGTGTGCTTCTTTATATTTTAGGCG
>JAQVWY010000134.1 GCA_028709465.1 Tissierellia bacterium
TATCACATCATTTGTTACATTATGGCGGTCATGGTGGAGCGAGTGCAGGTGAAATATTTGTTCCATTACTACAAATTAGATTAGATAATAAATTATTTAGTAACATTCAAACTAGATTTATTAATATTATTTAGGAGGGAATATGAAAATATATTTTTCACACACAGGTATTAATAGTTTTCCACCAGAGATAGATGTATCCAATCAAAGTAATTATGCTGCATTAATAGACAAGGTAAACCAAATTGATGGTTTTGCTGGATTAAAGAATTATGTAATTAAAGATAATAAAGTTTCAAGCGGAGTTAGAATATTTGTAAATATTTTAGCTAATAAAGAAATGATAGGAAATCATATTTCATATAGGTTTTATGAAACCGAAAATACTATTGAAGTAAAAGATTCAGATTTGTTATCAACAATAAATCCTGATGTTGAAAATGTACTTATAGCTATTTTTAATGCTGAAAGCATTTTAAAAATGATAAACAATAGTTTAACTGAACAAGAAAAACCTTTTGAGTATTTTAATAATTTGGGGAAAGTGAAACAAAAGTACTATAAAGCAACTATAAGCGAAGTAAACTTTGATTATGATGTCAAAAAGGAACCTATTTATGGATTTAAAAATGGTGAAACTTCATTGGAAAGTCTAAAATTCAATTCATTATCTAATCCAATTATTAAGTATAATGAAGACAGTTTCAAAAAAGATAGGTCTAGAATATTACCAGAGGATCTAGTCGAAGCAATTAGAGAAATTTGGGAATTACCAGAAGGCTCAGGAACATTAAGGCTTTTTCAAGAGGACTCGCTTTTCTTTATTATGGCAAAATTAATGAGAATTGACTATCCAAAGGAAAAGCACCTTTTGTTATCAATGCCTACAGGTGGCGGTAAGACTGAAGCATTCATGATACCAATTTTGTCATACATATATTATAAAAAATTAATTGGACAATCCAAAAAAGGTATAAAATCTATTGTAATTTATCCCACAAATGCACTCGCAAACGATCAAGTAATGCGTTTTGTTGAACTAATTTATAAAATTAATCAAAGACTTATAGATAGAGATGTACCAATATCAAAACATATCAGTATTGGGATACTTTCAGGAGATACACCAAACAGAAGTAAGGATTTAGTTTCTGAAAGTTTAATTCGTATATGTCCAAAGTGTGGTAAATCAGATGTATGGGAAATAAAAGAAGGCAAGATGATTTGTAAGAACATACTTGCTAATGAAAAAGTATGTGGTACAAATATTTCATCGTTTTGTAGATTGACTAGAGAAGAAATCCTAGACAATCCACCAGATATTCTAATTACGAACCCAGATATGATAAATTTTGCGATGCATAGCCCTAGATATATACCAATTTTCAATTCTGAATTAGAATCAATTGTTTTTGATGAAGTTCATGTATATCAAGGTGTGTTTGGTTGTCATGTATCACATTTACTGAGAAGATTGGAAGAACTTAATGGGAAAAAGCCATTGTATATCGGTATGAGTGCGACTATTGGTAATGCCAAAGAATTGGCTTCGTTATTATTTGATGAAGAATTAAATAATATTCGTTATATTAGGAATGAAAACAATAAATACATAACAGACAAAGTTGTTAAGTTTCGTGAGCATGTAATAATCACACCATATTATATGGGAGAACGAGATACTAAGACAGGGGGTAAACGGAGTAAATATATGAGGGCTATGACAGTAGCAGGTACACTTGCTATGTTTATTGGTCACTTAATAACAGATTCTCATTTTCGTAAAAGTATTATCTTTACTAATTATAGAGCAGATGCTGATAAGTTGGCATCTGATTTAAGAGAAAGAGAAAGACTTGATATAAATCTATATTTTGATGAAATAATTAAAAATATAAAAAATCAAAAACCCTTGACACAAGAAGAGATTGATATTTGCTTATATATGGATAGATGGGTACACGAAATTTTGGAGATTAACAATGTAATAAATTCTAAAATAGAAGTTGGATGGAATCGCGGTGGATTAGAGAAAGAAGAAAGAATAAGATCGATTCATTCCTTTAGTAGGAATAATTTGCTTTCTGATGCAAATAAGTATGATTCAAATCCTATTGATATAATGGTTGCAACAAAAACTTTAGAAGTAGGTATTGATATTGGTGATGTAACTACAATTATAAATTCTTCAGCGCCATTCACAACCAATGAATATGTTCAAAGGGTAGGACGAGCAGGGAGAAAAAAGGATTCTTTAGCTATTACTGTAATTAATCCTGAAAGTGCTCTGGATTGTTATATGAAAAATAACTTTAACAACTATGTATATGCTAAAGAATCAGATTTTGAAGATGCTCCAATAATAGTAAATAATGAAATTATTATTAAGAAGCATGTTAGAGCTAGAATCGTTGATTTTTACACTGATAAATTATTAAAAATTAATCCTAATACAGATTTACAGTACATAACTATTGGAACTATTGTCGATTTAATTCCAATATATAAAAACGGTAAAAAAAAGGTCATTGGAGATGGTGTTTCGGCAATTCACGTAGAAGAGTATTCTGATTGTTTATACGAGGAGATCTTTCATAAAAATATTGAAGGTGAAACTGTTGCAGAAAGATTAATATCATTTTTAAAGAAAGAGGAGAGGATTATTGATACGGAACCTTGTGATGTTACAGAAGATGTATTACGCGAAACAGTACATGAAGTTATAAGGGAAATAAATATACATCTTCAATCTAATAGCAGGGATGGTAAATGGGAAAAGTCTCGTTTTTTGGTTGGTATAGGTAATAATGCAGTTATGCCGGATTTAACTCCATCATTAAGAGGAGCAGGTGCAACTGTATCATTATATGTTAATAATAATGATACAGCTGTAGATGTTGTACCAAGGCAAACTGCTTTTAGTTCTATGCCAATATCTAATGAATATTCTATTTCTACAACAATTTCTGGCGTAAGTTCGTTTAAAATCAGAGATGATAAGGGCGAAAGTGATGGAGATGCAGAAGAAAATATTATCGAAAAAGTTGTACAAGAACCTAAAGCCATTGAGTATTTCAGATCAAAATTAGATAATTTTCCTGAATCAAATAATGCTGTAAAAATTGCAATTGGACTTAAAGTTATGGTACCAAGAAAATTGCTGGTTGGTTATTTTCCAAGTCGGTTCTATTGTGAACATTGTAAGAGGGGACTTTTACCGGAAGATGATTATGTAGAAAAATCAGATGGAGTATATTGTAAGAACTGTGGTAGAAAAGCTATCCAACTTCATAAAGTTTATATGTGTAATGATGATACTTGTGGACACCTGTATGATCCTCCAATACCTAAAATGTGTATAAATCCAGATTGTCCATCTATGAAAAAAGCGACAGATATTTACAGAAAGAATAATTATTCTTTTAAAGGAAAATCAAAGGAAATAAGAGACTTATTTGAGTTTAGATTAACTAATGATTTGGAGTGGGTTTGCAAAAAATGCGGCACTAGATTAAATTTCTCGCAATATTATAAGATGAAAAATGATAATTCCTTGCATTCGGTCAAGAGGATACTAAATGATTATACAAATAATGATAAAACTAGTCCTGATTATTTGCCTAAAATAGCTAAAAGTTTTCCAGAAACACCAGCAGATAATGAAAAAAGTAATAAACCTGTTTTTAAATGTAGAGTATGTAATCATAAAAATATAAGACCAGTAGGAGTTCCGAGTGTAAGAACCATTTCATATAATTTTATTGGAAATTCGATCAGAAACGGATATCAACAAAATCTATGTGATTCTATTCTTAATAACAGTAGTTCTATTGAGTTTAAAAAAGGTTATGTTATACAACTTGCCCAAGAATATATTAGAAGGTTTTCAACAGGTATCAGAGATAATAAAACCTATACATTAAAAACTGAGAGAATATTTGATAAAAAGTATTGGGGGAATTATTATGAATCTCATTTAGCTTGGTTTAAGTTTGATGAAAAAATTGATAAATTCTTGAATGACACTAAATATACATGTGATGGTAATTGCTCTACCTGTAATAAGTTCGAAAGCCTAGAGTTAGGTAGAATGATTAAGCCGAGGAGAATTATTGAAGAGTATAATTATGATAGTACAACATGTAAAACTAAAAAGCCAGATCCAAGAGGAAAGTACTGCCTTAAAGCTCTTAATAATGATTGCACAAAGAGATATTGCCAAATGGAAGATGGAAAAGATTTGTGCGAGGAGTTTTCTCTGAATGAGTATTTGCGTTTTATTATTATCCATACTTTGAAACATGGAATATTGTGGGCTCTTCCTAAATATGCTGGCGTAAGTATAAGTGAAATAAAAGGTGAGGTATATCCAAATGATAGAAACGATGGACAAGATCTGGTACTTATTGACAGCAATGAGGGTGGGTCAGGAGCTGTTTTGCTGATCAGGAAACATTGGGACCAAATATGGCAATTTGCCAACGATACAATAAAAAATACATGTACGAATGATGCAAATATTATTTTACCGCATTCTTGTTCTAGATATAATGCTGACTTGTGTCCATTTATTACGAACGAATTCTTAGATTATATAAAAGATAACTAATAATGAAGAGGTATCTAAATGAATAAAGAAGCTTTTGCTGATGAAATAATTAGCATATATCAATTTATTCAAAACGAGAAAGAAATAAAAAGAATAGAGTTTATTGGAGAAGGATTAATAAAAAACTCTAGAATAAGTTATGAGTACATTAATCTAGATTCAATATTTCAGAAATTGATAAATGTACTTCCTTATGTTTTAGATTTTTATAATAATAGACGATTAAAACATATCCGAAAAGAAATGTATTGTGTTTTTATTGCCACATTATGTGAAATATCAAAAAGAGGATTTTCTCAGGGTGGAATTTTAAAGCAAATTGATGAGTATATTGGAGGTTTTGA
>JAQVWY010000048.1 GCA_028709465.1 Tissierellia bacterium
TTTTTTGCCAATAAAACATTGTTTTTATCGAGAAATAAATTTAACTGAGTATATCGATCATATAAAGCTTTATATTGTTCTTTTCCAGTATCTTTCGGGTCGTCAATTCCACCACCATCAACCTCAATATTGGAAACATTCACCAATGCTTTTTCTATTTCTCTTAAATTACTCTCTAAATTGACTAATTCTCGTTGAGCATCTATAGCTTGATTTTGTGCAACTGTAGATAGATTTGATAATAGTCCAGTTTTAGGGTCAATTTCACCCTTTTTAGATACAACACTAGCATTAACTTTACCGCCAGTTAATGCCGCTAATGCTTGTGCTTCTGCCATAATAACTTTTATTCTAGATTTTGTATCCTCTATCAATTGCTTAGTTGCTGTTTTACTGTTGTTTAAATAATTTATCCATGTTTGTTTTTGAGTAGCGTCTAAAGTTTCAATAGTTTGTAAGTTTATTATTTGTTGTGTGTCTAGTTCTTTATATTTATCTTTGACAAAATCTATATTACCACCTAAGATGTTTGCTACGTCATCAGATGTGAAGCCTAACGACAATAAAGTTCTTTCCATTTCTGCCATGCGTTCTGTGGTCTGCCCTATTGCAACTTGATTTGCTATTTCTTCAGCAACCATCCATTTATTAAGCTCAATCCATTCTTCTTCTGTGTACATAGCACGTTCTATCTTAGTGATTAAATTCTTTAATTCTGTTGGTGCATTTTCGCCTAATATCGTTAACCATTCTTGCATAGGTTTTTGAGATTCTATTAAAGATGTTTTTAACTCTAATATTTTTTTATTGGTTGCGTCTAATTTTTTAGCCGTTTCTTCGTTATACCCTTGCGATAATGAATTTTCAAGTTTTATATATTCTTTTTCTAATTTTTGTAATTCTGCGATTTGTTCTTTTATTTTGTCCGCTTGTGAGTTTCTAAATTCATATGTTTGTCCATCCACACCTGTTGTAGTAGTACCTTTGAAATATTTATCAACCGCAGTTTTTGTTTCTTGTTCAAGAAGTTGTTTTTTATACTCTAACTCTTTTTCTAGTAATTTTAAATATCTCTCTTGTTCTGCTGTTCTATTTTTATTAGCATTTAAACTATCGTATTCAGTTTGTAATGTATTAATTTCAGATGATAGTGTTGCAACTATTTCTTGTTGCTCTTTAAAAGATACATTCATTGCATCTATTACTTTTATAACTGTGACAATACCTGCTGCAATTATAGCAAACTTAAAAAACGGAGATGCCATCATTATTACGCCTAATTCTTTTATCCCCGCCCCTAAAGTTATTGTGCCACTTGTGATTTTACTTAGAATAGGTGATATAGAACTCAGTGTTTTAGTAATTGCAAGTTTACTGTTTAATTTTGTAATTGCTACTTCTGCTAACCCTAGCGTAGTTGCTAATAATCCTGTTGTTATTATAAATTGAGACATCTCATTATTTATTAAACTATCTAAAACCGTAACTATTGAATTTAATCCATCTACTAACCCTTTTATAGCATCGGAATCAATAAAATTATACCAAAATTTTTGAGTAGAACTTGTCAATTGAGCTAACTTTCCGTTTATAGAATTTAAATATTTTTCGTTCTCTATATTTGCACTATTCAAGCTGTTGGTTGCAGATAAAGTAGCCGCTTCAACATTTTCCCAATTTTCCATAATTGAGACTAATACCTTATTTTGTCTCGTACCTGCAATTGCTTCGTTTAAAAATCCCATTTCTTCATCTGTGAGTGTTGAGTATACTTTGCTTAATTGTTGTAGTATTTCATAGGTAGAATTTAAGCCACCATTTTGCTTATCTATTATTGAAACTGCACCATCTGTATATTTATCAAAAGATTCTTGTATCTTAGGTATTAAGCCTTCAACTGCTTCGCCCGATTCTTCCATTCCTTTTAAACGCATTGTGATCATATTGATTCCAGATGCTACCATTTCTGCGTTTCTTAGGGTTTCAAAGCCACCCGTTGCAAGCCCTAGTAATTGTTCGTATGTAGTTCCAGTTTGTCCTAGTGTGCCAGAAGTTCTTTCAAGAATCTTTGTCAGGTTATTGGTATCAATTGCATAATTATTAGAAACTTCATTTAATGCATCTACTACATGAGCTGTTTCTTCAGCTTCCATCTTAAAACCTTTTAATATTGCTATTAATGAAGATGATGCTTCAGTTACATTGTCAATTCCATCTCCTATATTGGTCAAAAGTAGAGCCTGTTGACTAAGTTCAAACGCACTCTCGAGTTCAAATCCTGCTCTTTTGAACATACTGGTTGCATCAATTACATCTTTACCAGTTCTTCCTATAGTTTTTCCAGCATCATAAGCTCTGTCTGTAAATTCTGAAAGTTGAGTATTAGTTAATTCACTTACTTTAGATAGTTCGGTTAAACTCGCATCAAGTTCTATTACAGATTTTACTCCATTTTTCATAGCGTTTACTGCACCTACGAGCATGCCTCCTGCCAAATAGAACCTCATAAATTTGCCCATATTTTCAAAAGTTCTAGTAAATACATTGCCTGATTCTCTAGCACTTTTTTGTAAAGAATCCCAATTTACTTTCACCTTTTGTATATCATTATTAAAACTTCCCATTTTAGGGTCTAGTGCATCAATATCTTTCCTAAGTTGAGTAAAAAGATTAGTGTCATATTTACCTTTAAACTTTTCGGCAAATATGTCTAACTGACCAGAAAATCCATCATTGCCAACCATTTTTTGTTTAAATAAATCTAATTGGTCAATGTTTTTATTCATCTGCAATGCTTGTGAATGTATACTATCCATTTGCTTCTTATCAAAGTCAACATTCATTTTTATAGCTTTATACCAATCTTTTTCTAGTTTTATCTCATCTGCTTTTGCTTTGTTTTTTAACTTTATAGCTTCTGCCATTGAATTGTCAGTTTCTATGCTTCCAGTGGGGTTTAATTTTCCATCAAAATTTTCGGTTATAGTTTTTCCAAGAGTTTTTGTAGTTGCCGCAAATTTGGTCATTTCCCCAGTTGCATTTTTCCATGTTTTTGTACTTGTTACTGCAACAACATTTAACCCTTTTACAACCCCATTTATATTTTTAGTTAAAGCTGATGAAGTTGCATTGATATTCCCTAAGCCTGATTGAGAAAGAGTTTTATTTAAATTTTGTATTTGTTGTAAGGCATTTTTATCAATTTCTATATCTATTTTAATAGGTTTAATATTTTTTTCTAAAGATTCCAATTGAGTTTTTATACCACTAATTGAATCCTTTCCAACCTCAGCTTGTAATAATAATCTAATTAGGTCTGACATTTTACCTCACCACCTTCTTCTAAAAATTGGCATAAAAAATAAAGCTTATTTTATTAAGCTTTATTAAGTGTTTTATTATTTTATTGTTTTATTTATATATTTTAAATTTCTCCTCAATATCAAAACCCATTAATTCTGATACATCTTTAATTTTACTTTTTAATGACAAATCATCACTAAGCTCTTCATCTTCTTTAACATCATTATAGAAAAAGACCCAAAAATGTAAATCATCTATCGCTTCGACTATTTCTGCCTCTTTATAATCTAACCACAACTTATTTTCTAAGTATTCTTCTAGTTCTTTTTTTCCGTTATCGGTATTAAGTTTGCCTTTTGTTTTTTCTAGTTTGCCTAAAATTACTATCATATCATCAAAAAATTCTTGGTCAACATCTTCAGGTGCTGTCAGTTGTTCATTACAACCACTTAAAACTCCAATAACTAACACCAACGCTAATAATAAAATCAGTTTTTTATTTACTTTAATCATAATATCTCCTCCCATTGAAATATACTATTATTAATTACTTCTAGTATACCCAACTTGGGATAATATGTATACTATTTGTGTAATAATAACTTTTATATAATTATATCTAAAATCAACAATGGCTTATCTACTGGCTTGTAGCCTTCGTAAAACCCATTAAAAATGATGTTTTATGTGTTATAAATCACTTAAACCCTTTTCTTCCACTTGTTTAATACCATCTTCACCGAAGTATTTGCCTAACTCATCATCTATTCCAGTATCATTATAGGTGGATACCATCTCAACGGATTCCCATCCAACAATTTGCTTAATAACTTCTGCTGGAATATTTGCCTTAGCTAAACTTGTAGTAAAAAAGTGCCTATTGGCGTGCCAATAAAAATGTTTATCTATGTATTTATTAAATCTTTCAGCCCAGCTATCTAATGTAGATACTTTTGCCACTTCCCATTCATCACCAGTTTTTGTTACAAATAAATACTCATTATCAATTCCTAACTTTTCTCGTTCCTCTAGCCACTTATCAAGATAAGGTTGGAAGTTATTTGCTAAAATATATTTATTAAGCATTTTACCCCCACGACCTTTAGTTTTTATTTTTTCGGGTGTTCGATATAATGAACCATGAACTATATACTCAGGTTTAAAAAAGTCAACTTTAAATCTAGTCAATTCTGCCTTTCTCGCACCACTTTCCATAGCTAAAGATAGAGCACAAGCCTCTTGAAACATTTCTTTCTCAACTAATATATTTAGTAATTCTTCTAAATCTTCATCTTCAAATACAGTCTTTTCTCTAACTGGCTGACTAGCGGGTGCGGGAATTTTATTAATAATATTACGAAATTTAGGAAAAATATCATCTAATACATTTTCAACATAATTAGACATACTTGATATTGATGCTCTTAATCTTCTAACTCTACTAGAACCTAAACCTAGAGTATTCATAAGCCAATTCTGATATTTTATTACATCCCTCTTATTTATACTCGTAAATTCTTTATTCCTATTGTTTTGTAAGTTCCAAATAAAGTATATTTTTATGTCGCTTGTATATCCAGTAATGGTTAATTCTGACTTACCTGTACTTTGTAAATATTCTATAAAATCATCTAATAATTCTTTATTATTTTCGTTAACCTTTTCATATAATTCATCTGTAACTATATCATTATATACTGTTGATCTTGCCATTTGTCTCACTTCCTTGCATATATATTTTATATCTATTTACTTAGTTTTAATTCCCATCTTATTTATTTCCTCTTTCATAAATTGTTTGTATTTGCCGTCTTCCATTTCTTTCTGTGCATTGTCCATATAAGGTTTAGGCTCATGCCAATGTTTATTTACTCCAAACAGGTTTCCGCTAGTTCCATCATGTACGGTTTGTGCCACATATTCACGATAATCATTCGGCTCCCAATAGTTAGAACCATGTTGAAATTTTTCAGTATCATAAGTCATACTATCGATATCATGTGCAATCTTAACCTCTGCAACATTGCCCTTGCTTTCTAGTGGGAAATTAGTCATACTATCTTTTAATTGTCCAGTTCTTTCGTATTCACCTTCTGGTACATTATATACTTCTTGTTGTATCTGCTCTTTTACCAGTTCTTTAGTCTTCTCTCCTGTGGCTTTTAATGCCTTGTCCCTTACTTTTTGTAACTCAATTAATAGTTGACTATAGCTTTTTACGTTAGCCAATATTCTCACCACTCGTTTTAGCTAAGAATTGTTTAACGAACTCCATCTTTTCAGGATCAAAACCTTCTATTTCCTTACTAGCCATTTTGATAAATTCTTCAGCTTCATCTTTGCTAGGTAATTTATCAATCAATCCACTTAATAAATCTTTAACTATATGTTGAATTGTACTTGTTTGTTCATATTTATCACGTTCAGTATCAATATAATTTTCTAATACCATATTTAAATCGGATAATTCTTTTACTGGGATTGATTCGTAAATTTTATTATAAATTTCACTTGATACTAGCATGTCATATGATTGCAGATAATCTTTTGGTAATGTTAAATTGGTGTATTTTTCCACCAATAAAACCTTATAAGCTAGGTCGAGTGAATTATAATTAAGAATATGAAGTCCATTATCTCTGTCAATAGCAGACTCGAATATTGTTGCGACAAGATTGATTTTTTCTTGGAAGGTTGTTGTTTGTAGGACTTCGATTTCTAAACTATCAAAATGTATTAATTTAATTTTTTCAGTTTTATTTAATTCTACTGCATTTTTTAATTCTTTAACTTTAATTTTAGCCATATTAATTAAATCCCCCTTAGATTTTTTATATTTTTATTTTGTTTGGTCTGAGTGGGGTGATTTGAACACCCGATTTCTCCATCCCAAATGGAGCGCCTTGCCTAGCTAGGCTACACTCAGATATTATTTTAAAACCCTTATTTTAATTACTTATTAAAATCAATAAAGACAAAAGGGTAGAAAAAATCTACCCTAATTTATAATTGATATGTTCAAAATAATACCTTTTGTTATCTTTGGTATATTTCAAATCAATATTTCTGCCAATTAAATCTTCTTTAAGTTCAATAGATTTATCAACAGAAATTTGGTACTTTTGATTATTATTAGTAATTATATCTATATCATTTCCATACAAACCATCTGTATAAATCGCCGTTACTTTGAATTTTTCTTTGTTATCATATTTCTTAACGTCTGCCAATATATTCCCTCCTTAAAAGTATTAATAAAAAGGGGAAATTAATCCCCAATTATTAATATTGAATCATTGTAATCATCTTAGTGTTGCCAGATTCTCTTAAAATTTCGAGATTCATGTCGAAAGCTCCTGGATCACCGTCAGATTGGAATTGGAGTGAGAACCCTGGTTGTACTTTTGCTTTATTTATTACTATTTGAAACGCTTCGTCCTTCACATTGTTATCCTAAAGGCTTTTTATCCTCTAGTTCTCATAATTTCTTATGAGGTCAGCATATATTTTCAACTCATTGAGTTGTCAGAGACTCGTGGGAACATTTTTGCTTTCATATCGCTCAGTTCCTATGCGTTACACAGACTATTGATGATAGCCCGCTCGGTATTAGCATATCTTTCGACTTAGCCTTCACCGAATTTCCCCGATTTTCAATAATATGTCGCCATATTATGTGGCAATTACTTACCAGTTTCAGCGTTTCTTATTACTGTATCCAATTTTGTTATCGTGGAAGTTTTTTATCATCCACTTCTTATAGTTTCCTATAAGTTCAGCATACATTTTCTACTCGTTGAGTAGTCGTTCACTCTTGGAGGTATTTCGTTCTGCTTACGCAGGTTCGACCTCTATGCGTTACGATGAGCCACATCTTTTAAAATGTGCTTTATCTCGGTATTAGCGTATCTTTTGACTTAGCTTCCACCGATATTGAACGATTTTCACTAATATATCACTATATTAGGCGGCAATACATTTACCGACAACCTTATATGTGCTTGGAAAAGCATCAGATGTAATTAAATAAGTTTCAGCAGAATCAACATTGTATGTATAATATACTACAACATTTTTATTAGCTGCTTCCGCAACTGTTAGTGTAGTTTCTGTCAAAGTAGCACCAGTTAATGCAGTTCCACCATCATCATCAGCTAAATAAACTAATATGTTAGCCGCAGTTTCGTTTGGTGTGAAAGCCAATTGAATCTCACCTGTTCCTGAACCTTTTAGTGGAAATAAATTCCCTTTATTAGTCATTTTTGTATCTTTCATTTCCCAAACTGTATTTTGTCTCATGTGAATTTTTGCTTGACCACTTGTTACTTTATTTCCTGATAATAATTCAAAACTTCTAGTGGATAGTAAAGCATCTTGTACTGCCATTGTAGCTTCACGGTTAAAGTCCCATGACAATAATTTTGCATTTCCTTTGCCTCCACGAGCTGAGGTTTCTTCAGCCGTATTTTCAATATTACTCATTTTTAGCGTATCACAAAATAATACTGGTTTGTTTGTTACGGTATCGTAAAAAGTTACATCCATAACTTCTTTTCATTTATACCCCTGCTTTCACAGTATTTTTAAAAGGGATTGGACTATACCATTGTCGTTGATATTATCTCGGACACCCATTGGTAGTCTCTGGGGGCTTACCATAGCAATTGCATTGCATTAGGTCTATCCCTGCTGATTGCCCAATTCTTTAGATTTTCAGATATCTATATTATTTCTAATAAAGATTACTACTAAAGACTCTAAGGGTGTTCCAGCATATTCTGGGTTTGCTTATACTATCACTAGTATAAGGTGCAAAAGTCTACACCGAATTTCTTATTTGCCATAATATATTCCTCCTTAAATTTTGTTCTTTATAAATAAAAAAAGATAGAAATTAATCTATCTTAGACATCCAATGTTTTAATTCTATTTCTTTCGGATCAGCACCAGCCAATAATGACTGAATATTTATTTGATAATCATCAAACATTTTCATTCTGCTGAACTGGTCATTAAAAGCATAAAAACTTAAATCCCATACATTAAATATGTTTATTCCATTTCCATTTGAACATAAAATAGAAACCAAGTCATCTAATGTTAATGGTTCACCATCCGATTCGTTATTTTTAGCTCTATTCAATCTTTCTCTTGCTTTTTTACGCTTTTCAAGTAATTCTTTTGCTTTGTCGTTTGCGGGATTCTCTTCTAATTTATTAGATGCCTTTATTAAACAATTTTGCACTTTTAATATATAAACAAGTTCATCATAATTACTATCATTAATGATTTTATCTTCTGCTAAAAATCCATATTCAGTAATAGTAACTTGTTTTTTTAATAGTGTGGAGAGTGCTTTTATTACAGCATCTTTAAAGTTTATATCCATAGAGCAAAATAGATATATTATTTGAAAATCCGATAATTCTTCGATATCATCAGTTTTACCAAAAGCTCTTTTAGCTAATTCTTTTCCCATTGTTAATACATTAAGATAAGAATTAAATTCACTTTCTCCTCCAATATCTTTTATGCTTCTAATTGTAAATGGATAAACATAACCTATATCGGAAAATTGAATAGGGTCGCCTGCTAATAGTTTTAATTTATCAATCTCCATGATTACACCTTCGTATTAAAGTCTGTTAATTTGTAGACTAAATAATGTCCATAAAATGGGTCTTTTAAAGTGGGTATCTTTTTACAAGTTAAAAAATTTAACAAACCGACACCCATTTTTCTTTCATTGAACAACTTGTCCACTTCCTCATAGAGTAATAGCAACCTAGATCCATAATTTGTCTTTACTATATCAGCGTGACAAAATGTTGAAACCACCACGAATCCATTTTTAAACTCGCTGTTTTTAGAAAGCCTAAAATCATCAAACTCTATGGTTATATAGCTTCCAACCTCAGTTTGCACATCAGGTATAAATCCATAAGGGAATACATTTTTATATAGCAATTCAAATGGACTGTTTGGTGGTTCTTTCCCATACATACTTGAATCTGTATATGTTAATATTCTAGATATGTTTGGCGACATAATTATGTCATACATCATTTCATTTATATATTTATTCAAATTACTAAAATTTCCACCATTATCTGACAATTATATCGCCTCCTTTAGAATCCAGTAATTCCAATAGTTTTTTCTACAAACACAGCTTCATCTACCAATAATATAACCTTCAACTTAACTTCACCCATTGAAAAATTAGTATTAGTCGCAACCACACAATTTCTACCATCTTGTGATTTTATATTTGCCAAAGATGTATTGTTAATTTCAAACCTAACCTCATGCCCCGTTTCAATTCCATTGTCAAATGTGCGAACATTATAGTTACCAGTTTGCATTATCGGTATTACATCTTGCCCATATAAAATAACCTCGTAATTTCTTTCATCGGGTATCTCAGGTGGTATTTCGGGTATTTCAGGCTCAGTTGTATCAATATAATTAGACAGATTTAATTCTAAATTATCTGTATTAGGGTCACACACTTGAACCTCTGCTATAATTTCAATTAAACCTTGCTTTAACACCTTTCCAACCTTAGTTACCTTATAAACAGAATCTTTGCTATGGTCGAATATTAACTTTTTATTCAACAAATTAAATGTATTAGTTGTTGTATTGTTAGGCACAACTATTTTAATTAATCCATCTGGTAAGCTTAAATATTTTGTATCTTCTACACCATCTGAATATACCGATGCTCTGTCGGTTATAATGCAAGGGATTGTGTGGATGGTTGTGTCGGGTGTTTGGAAGGTTAGTGTGTTGTTGCATTTAGTTATGTATCCCGTACACTGTACAGAGTTGTCATTCTCAATATCCATACAAACATACGTATTGCTCTCCCACTCTACAAAATCACCAATATTAATATTTTCATCTGGCTTGCACAGTAATTTATTCTGACCTTTTGAGTCTTTCTTTGTCAATAAATGTACACCTCTAGGTGCTGTGTTTATTAATACATCGAAATATGCAGGATTGTCATAAAAGTTATTAATGATTGATTTTTTTATAGAATTAACTTTTCCACTTTTACCTGATATTTTATATGCTTCTAGTCTTTCTTTGTATAATTCTAAATCTAAGGACATTTAATCACATCCTAATAATCTACTAAATTCAATTTTCTCCAATTAGCATCGTGTCTTGAATTTGGTAGAATGTTTATATATAGTTGATTACCATATTGAACTACTACATTAGTGTCTTGACATACAGTACCGTCAGCGCCATTGTCTAAAATTGCTTCAAGTTCTGTTACAATCCCTGCACCCGTATTGTCTTCAGCATAGGCAACGTCAATTATACTAGAAGCAACAGGATGTGCCTCGATTGCCTCTTTTACATTTTTAGCTGTTGATGTTATTGCACCCACTGCACTTGTTGCTAGAGAAACATTAATTTCTTTCCCATCTTCATCTACAGCAACAGACAATGCTTTACTATCAGCTTTTGGGTCTACTAAATTAATAGCCCATCCATCATAGTCTGCTGTTTTTAACTTGCCAGTAAAAACCAATTCAGCGTTAGTGACACCAAATTCAGTTGCAAATATAGAATAAGTAGCATTTACTGGTGCATTTTCTGCATACCATTTTGCTCTGATATCATAAATAGCCATAAATATCACCTCTCATTTATAATTTATATTTATCTTGTAATTTTTGTATTATTGAAACAGATTCTAATACTTCTTTCCTACAAATATCGTGAGTGTATTCTTCATTAATCAAATACTCAATCTTATTAAGCAGAGTGATAAAATAACCATCATACTTCAAATCTTCAACTAAGTTCATATTGCCTATTAATTCACGTTGTAAACTTTCCATATAATCTTTTAAATGAATATTATCTTCTTCACTCATAGGAAGTATTTTCCATACTCTGCCAATTAAGAACTTAAAATAATTAGCAAAATAAGCATTAGGTATTGCGTAATATTTAGTCTGTATCATCAGTTACACCTTCCCTAAATCACTTAAATTATTATTAGAGTATGTGTAAGATACGATTAATCTATCAATGTCTGCATTTGTCTCTCTTCTTAATTTAAGTAAAGTTTCTAGATGATTGGCTTGTGAATATTGATGATAATCCTTCAAAGACATATTCTGTTTCAGCAACTCAATAGAATTTATTCTTTGTTTTAGCCACTCTAAAACCATAAGATTAGATAAAATCTCCACTTCTTCATCAGTTAGCGTTGTATTATATATTCTTAATTCATCATCCTTATTTAATAAAGTAGGACATTGTTTGAACTTTATACTCGCACTAACTCTGAATGAATCAATTGTTTTTTCTAAATATTCATCTGTCATTGTTAATAATAAATCATCTGTTATTTTGTTTAAAAAACTATTATCTACAACAGCGTAAGGAGTTGACATTTCGCACCCCCTATATGCTTAAATCAACGTTGAGAGTTTTTTCGATTGTTTCAATTATACTTATTGAATCTAATTTCTTTTCTCTTCTTAATTCAAACGCTCTGTCTACGATTAATTTCTTAATTCCAACAGAAACAATTTTAAGAGTTCTCTCTAATTCTTCAGGTGATTTAGTGAATAGTTCATCTAAATTTTCTAAGTCAATAATATTTTTATAGTAGTGGTCTACTTTTAAATCAACTAAAACATCCCAATCACATATAATCCACGGCTCTTCAAAAAAGGCTTTCTGTGAACTTCTCATATTTACAAGTTCTTTGTATTCCATCCAGTTCTCTTGTAAAAATCCATCCCAATCTACTCTATAACCTTGTTGGCTTTTACTTTCATAAATAAGAGGTGAGTTTGTGATGCAAACTACACTTATCATTTCGTTCATATCTCTTTGTTTTCTAGCCTCTGGTACAACTACAGATTGAGTAATTTTATTTACAGTTTCTTTAGCCTTTGTTTCAGTTTGTTTTTTAGCGGTCGATTTTTTAGTTGTTTTTTTAGCTGTAGTTTTCTTAGTTTCTACTACTTCATCTTTTTTAATTTCAGTCATAATCAATCTCTCCTTTTATTCTTTGTAAAATTTAAGAAGGGTTTTTACACCCTCCTATTATGATATTCTGTATTGTCCGTATAATTGGTTAAGAACGATTGCTACTCCGTATCTTTCGCCTGCAAGTATATCAACAGTTCTATCAACGTTGTCTGTAGCTTGTCCTTGTTCAAATATAGCGTCTCCTTCAGTTACGAATTTAACTGGCTTGTCATTTGAAGTTACTATCCATAAGTCGTTATCAGATATAGCAAACTCATGAGTTCCTACTTTATGTACTTGCTTAATATCCATCATAGGAGTACCATTGAACACACCATAGAAACCAGATTGGTTATATCTTTCTTTTGAATTTTCGGAAACAACAGCTGTTGTTACTTTTGCTAAACCTTTCTTAGTCCCAACGATTATTGCATTTCCACCAGTTGAAGCTTCAACGTGTGCAATTAAATCTTGTAGGTCAGCTTCTGCATATGAACCAGTTTTCTTAAATGCTGCTGGAAGTCCTGAAATTCCTGCATAGAAAGTATCATATATAGCATTCAATCTCTTATGCATAAATGATCTTCTAATTTTCTCAACAAATTCAACGATAGAAATTCTACCAGAAAGTAGACGATTTAATTCTTCATATGTCTCAATAGTGTGTAGTGTAGTAGGTACGGATTCATTTTTACCTTTATTGATTCTTTGTCTTATAGTAGCACCTACACCTTCAGCAGTTGTATTAACTGTGAATAATGAATTATCTTCGATATAGAAACTGTTTTCGTCTCCTAATGCTAAGTTTCTGTAATCAACAAATTGCTCAAAGAAATCATTTCCTTCAAAACCTTGAACGTCATTCATTTCAAGAATAGTTTCTATGATTTCAAATAAAGCAGTGTTGTTTCTCATGGATTTGTAGTTTAGTTTTGTACTTCCACCATTAGCCTCAACTAATGCCTTTCTAAGTACCTCCATTTGTTCCTCTCTACTTGCACTAGCGAATTCTGTATTTACTTGATTTCTAATTATATCTAACCCTAATTTTACGATTGCATTTTTATCTGCCATTATATATTCCTCCTCAATTTATCTTTATATTTATTCTTTAACTACTACTATGCTTTTATAACTTCTAATCTAACCATAGGGATTGCTCTTGTGCCAAGTGTCCATCTAGCAACAATTTTACATACTAATGTTGCAGTTGCAGTTGCGCCTGTAGATTTAGCAACTTCTGCTAGCTTGTTTCCAGCAGCGATTTCTGCAATATTATCTACTACAACCTTGTCATTTGCTAATGCAGTTATCATAGATTCACTTACTGAAAATCTGTCACCTACTTGTGGTTTTCTAACTCTAAATGCTACATTTGCAGGATTTTCAAAATCATCTAAACCCTTAGTTGTTGATTCGTCAGCTATCAATTCTACCCCGTCAACTATATAAGCTACGTCTGTAATTGCTGCGATTGGCTTTGCTTCATATAAATCTATTTCACCTGTTGCCAATGCATCTAACTTTACTAATGCACCATTCTCAATTGCTGTTGCTTGTGTTGCACTTCTTAATAATGAACCTACTTTTGTTGAAGCCATGTTTTCCGCTATAAATATTCCCTTTGCCATAATCATATTCCTCCTTAATTTTTCTTGAATTAAAATAAGTCTCCATATGGAGACGCTACTGGGTTTTGTGTATTTTCTTCTACACTAACTTTTACTGTTGTTGGCTCTTTTTTAACCTTTGAAAAAGTAACCTTATTTTTTACTATATAAACACACATATCTGCATCTATATCATCTGTTGTTTCATATTCATCAACTTTACTAATGAATAATTCTTTAATATCTTCTGATATACTTTCGTATTCAGTATTGATATGACTAATCTTTTCTTGTCTTAGCTCTTCCTGCTTAATTTCGAATTCTTCTTTTTTTTTTGTTGCTTTGAATTCTTTAAGTTCTTCATTTTCAGCAAGAATTAAACTATATTGATTTCTCATGTTTTTTAATTCTTCTAATTCTTCAGCAGTTAAGAATTCAACAAACATTTCAATCCTTTCGCCTTCAAAACCTACATCAACATCAGTTTTTATATAACCTTGTTTGAAGTATTTTGGATTCCAGTCTGATGAATAAATAAAATAATCATCATAAACTTCATTAATCCAATACCATTCATCATCTTCATCTTCTACTTTATAAAGTAGTCCATACAATTTAGAACGGATATCATCATGGCTTAATTCAAATGATTTTGTAAATTTTTCTTCTACAATTTCTTCATCAGAGGTGTCAACTGGGGTTTCTTCTACTTCTTCTGTAGTTGGAACTTCTTCTTCAACTACTTTAACTTCTTCAACTACTACTTCTGTTTCAACAACTTCCTCTTCTTCAAATAATTTGTTATCTTCCAAGTTTTCACCTCCTTCAAATGTAAAGTTTAATGATTGTTTTAATTCTTCGTTAAGCTTTTTAACCTTTTCAAAGAACTCAGTATTATTGTTTATACTAAATTGTCCAACAACATCCATTTTTGCCCCAGACATTGCAGGAATTACATCAGTACCCAACACAGTTACGCCCAGATATCTATATTTGGTGATTTCATAGATATCTGTGCTTGAATTATAATTACCATCATCCACTAAAATCTCCATTGAGATAGGTTTTGTGGAATTTTCTTGCAAGATTTCTAACCCGTCATTAAGGTATTCCTTCCAAAGATAACCTTTACAAGCCACATAAGTTTTTCCATCTCTTTCCTCATAGTGATAATCATTTGTTTCAGGTATCACACCTATGGATTTTTCAAGATAATGGACTTTGAATTCCATGTCTCCATCTTTGTTTTCTTTTAGCTTAACTTCAATGTTGTGCCCATCAAAATCAACATTGTCATACTCATCTTTTTTGATATATGCTAATATAGGAACGTTTTTTAGTGTTTCTTTAGCATTTTCCATAGTTTCCTTGGAAAACGAACTATAGTTTAGATTCACATCGTCATGCATAACCAATAAATTTACTTCTATCAACCTATCATCAGCAAAATCTTCATTGATAGAATATTGAGTTTTAAGACTCCTGTATTCCTGATTCATCTTAATCACTTCCTTTCTGCTAAAATGTTAATCTATTTGTGAACATAAATTTATTCTTGCTCACATTGTTAAAATCAAATTTGATTTTATCACTAAATACAAAGGTTGCCCCTTTATCATCTTCTTTGAGCAACTTAAAACCTTGTTTTATTAATTTATTTTTTAAATCTTCATCTAAACAATAAATGAACTTGTTCATAATTATTCACCACCGTCTGTTCTTACATCATCTTCCTCTTTAGAAACACGTCCAGTTTCTCCATTAGTAGGAGAATTTACGTCAGAAGACGTATGTGAACTGTTTAAAGGAACCCAAGATTGCGGTATATTTAAAACTGATTCTAGAAAATTCATACTTTCAATAGATGAAACAGACATCCCTGCTGTTGCGATTAATCGTATGCGGTTTGGAATACCGAATTGTGCCATCTTCAACTCTTCAGCGACTTTTTCCTTTTGATTTTGATATGTAACGTTAAGCATATTCAATTTGAATTTATATTTTTTACTATTGAATTTAAGCTTTCTATTCAACCATCTTTCAATTTGTCTTAGCATTACAAATATAGATTGTTCATCTGTAATTATTGAAGCTCTTACAGTACTATCAGTAGTACCACCATCAGTAAATAAATTCTTAGATACACCCGCTGCATTCCAAAAAGTATTTACAGCTTCTTCAACTTTATCTGTGCCAACTTTATCATCACTTAATTTAAATAATTGCATATCATCATATACTGACAACATGAACCCCACTTGGTCTGGCAACTCACTAACTATTTTATTTCCAAAGTTAATTGCAGTATCAAGAGTAATGGCAAAGTCATCAGCTACGTCTGATTTCTTCATTGGAATAGTACCACTAATTAAAGCATAATTTTGCATTTCACTGTTTGCTTTCTTCAATGCTTTATAATCATGTATTTCATATACATCAGGAAATACCCCTACAAACGGTGGAAATGGATAAAGTATAGTTTCATCGGCTTTTATACATATTGAATATTCACTATCAATTTCTTGCCATTGTAAATCTACACCTTTTTTTCTGCTTTTCTTTGAGTTTTTATAAAGGTTATATTTAGTTGTAAATTCAGTGGCGTATTTCTCTAATCTAGTTTCATCCAATTCAAAATATTGAAAATTAAATTCATAATTATAAACACCATCTTCAACCGTCTTAATCCTACAATAATCAGCATTTAACTTTTGTATGAAATATGAATCTTCCGTTTTATGTTCATATCCATAAAAAATACCCTCTCTGTATACTACCTGAAGGGCTTTTAGCATTTCATGTTTTATGTTCATATTGTCTAATTCATATAAAGTTTCATCATACATTTTCTTAAATGATTTAATATTTATCTTAGATATATCTAACTTGTAAGGTTCTATATACCAATCCATTGTAGGCATTTCTGCATGATATGTACATAATCTTCTATATTGTGGACTTAGTATGTATAAGAAATTTGATAAATTACGCAATGTTTGTTCATTCTTTTTTGGATTCTGTAATGCATCTATTACTTTTTCTTTGGGAAATGTTTTAAAAAATATATTGCTACCATTTGTTGCATCTAAGTCTTGTACTATTGACCTTGCTAGTTTTGCAAAATCTAATTTGTAATATTTTTTCTCTAATTCTAGTGGTACTTCTACTTTTTGTATATTTGTATCAGTCAATATATTTGCACCTCCTTTTATGCCCTTACATTTGGTTTCTTAAATACTGATAATAATGCTGATAAATCAATGTTTACTGTTTCTTTAAATACATTGTTTTCATATTTCATTATGTAATATAACCCATACATTGTAGCCATTACTCGGTCTTTATCTACTCGTTTTGTAACTTGTTTAATTCCCAATTTTCCATTAGTCATATGTTCTAATTGTAAGTTTGATATTTCTTCTATGAGAAAATCAGTTTGTACTTTTGGTGAAACAAAACTCTCAACATAATCTTTATCATCTAAATTGTAAGTATCGGTATGCTTTTTCAATAACTCTAGCTTTTCACTTTCTACAATATCTATAAAGTTAACTATAATATCACTTTGAATACCTTGTGATGTCATACCAAATAGGCATTTATCAGCATCTTGTGGATTGTCAGGTTTATCTTCTGTATTAATACTATCCCAACAAGGATAACTATCACCCGTTAATGGGTCTTTATGCTCTTTAAACAACTCTTCCCAAATTCCTTTTCCTAAACCATTTAGATCGACTGTCGCCATTTTTGCACTATAAATATATTTAATTCTTTTTAATATTATAGCTTGTGCTGTAAAATTTAAAAATGTTGGCACATAGACTAAGTTTACAAGTTGCATTTTATTTATACGATTAGTTTTTTCATCTCTAATTACCTTTATAACTGCAATACTCGACTGGTTATTGGATGAATTATAACTTCTTGCAACGTCCATTGCTATATGATATTCAGATTTACCATCACCTTTGATTTCAGGTTTGGACAAAGTTCTTAGATGTAAAACCTTCTTAATATCAACCAAAGCATTATCTACACTTCCTACCCATTTAGACTCGTAGTTTTGAGCAAATGCTATTGGGGACATATTTTTTTTCTTTTTTAGTATTTGTTTCTTTGTTGAACCCCTTCCATACCAACACCCTAGATGCCAATCAGAGCCTAAGATAATTTCACCATTAAGGTTAATCATTCCATCTTTCATTCTTAAACTTCTTTCAAATTCACTAGAGCCACGATATCCTGCCGTTGTAAAGAAATTTACCTTTTGGCTTAATTCTTCTGGATTGTTCATTCCTTTTTCGCCAACAGTAAGCCTACCATGCTCCACGATTGGGTATAATGCGTCTTGAAACGTAAAGTCGTCTAATAATGCAGATTCTTCAATCATTATTGCATGTCTTCTCTGTCCTTTGCTACTTTGATTATTTGCAAGTATATCTATTCTTGAGTTGTTTAAAAAAGATATTTCTGCATCACTCTTAGAAAATTTAGTGTCGAATACTTCGTTCTTAAACCAAGGATATTTTTTTATAATATCATTATGTTTGTCTTTTACTAATTCTGCTGCATTTTCTTTTGTTTGTGCTGTTAAGGCGAATTCTATGCCAGGAAACAGGACACATAAAATATACATTACAACAACTTCATTAAAAGTTTTTCCCCAGCCTCTAGGAAATACGCCATACATAGAATAAAATCTTACAGCCACCCTCATAAAGGTTCTCTGGTCTGAGTGAAGATTTATTCCACCTTTTTGTGGCTTAATTAAATCGAGGAACAAATCTGGATACCATCTTGCCCATGCTAAAAATTCTATGTAGTTATCTATATTGTCATGTAATAAACCCTCTTCTTTTTTTCCTTTTGCTTCTACGGTTGGATTAAACTCTGGATTGTGGTCGCTTCTGTTTAAAGTATATTTCGCATTATCACTTTGAAAGTTTTCATATGAACTCATTAATCATCACCATCTGTCTTTATGAAATTCTTAATACTCTCTCTATTTTTAATAGTAGTATCATCTTTGAAAATCTCATAAGGATCACCATATTGCTGAACATAATCTTCAATTTTAGCATCATAAAAACTATAAACATCTTCATAATCGCAAGCGGGCAACCCAGCCAAATCTCTTGCATAGTTAATATAGCACCAAATATTAAAATCTAATGCATCGTTTGGTCTATATTTAAATTTAGGCAATATCCTAATGATATCAACTTCTTTTTCTACGGCTTGAGATAATTCCGAGAACGTAGACAAGCCATCACTCAAATCCGCCTTACTTAATTGAGATGGATTTATTTTAGCATCAGTTGCTGCCTTACTTGCCAAAGCCCCCCATGCTTTTGCCTCACCCACGTTACCTTCCGCTGTTGATAATTCTTCTTTGACTCTGTACCTTATATAATTGTAAAGAGCCTCTGTATGCATTGCTGTTTTTTCTGTATAGTTGTTTTTAAGCAATTGATATTTTCTCTCAAACAAAATATATTCTTCACGGTTATAACCTGAACCCCATTTATTTTCTAACTCAATAAGCTCTTCTTGGGTTACATCTTTAGATTTTCTATACAAATTATCTTGTGTATTTTCAATCTTGTTTTCAAAATTACTTTCAACGTTATCTTCACTTGTAGTTGTTTCGTTATACACAGAACCATCACTCCATGTAAGCCCTCTATTTTGCACCATGTTTATGTTTTTAAAATAAACACCTACGGTTTCACGGTCTTCAGATAGCGAAGATTCCCATATCTCATCAACAAAAGCAATATCCATGTGTCGCAACAATGTTTTTAATTTATTCAAGTCTATTGTTCCGTCAAGCCTATATACTTTATTTTTTATGTAGTTTTTGCAATAAAATACTCGTCCATTTGCGTGATGTGGCGAGTAACTCACATAAAAATCAGTTTTTTGATGTGTCTTTCCGCAACCAACACAGTAATAAATATTCACATCTTCTTTTTTAGCCACTACATCACCACCTTTTATTCTTTTATTTGTATTTATACATATACAAAAATTCACCTACAAATTTAAATGCAGGTGAACTTATAATATGTATAAGCTTTATACTGACCAATTAAAACTAATCTTTTATTAATCTTCTAAGTAGTTATCCAAAAATTCATTAAGCACTTCTGCTAAACAAAACGGACATCCATCTGCACCATATATTCTATTTACAAATTTGGTTAGCAATCCTCTATACTCTTTAGAATAATCGTCAAATCTTTCATCTTCTATTAAGTCAAACTCAACGTCATCATCATCTTCATCGTCTTCATCGCCATATTCACAATCATAGCAATTACCATCACATTCCAAATCGCAATCTTCAGTATAATCTTCTTCATCTAAATCATCGAATGGTATGTCTAAATCTTCATCAACTGCTACTTCAAAATCCTCAAAATAAATTTCCTCTCCACCAAAAAACACATCACCGTTAATTGTTATATTCATATATTCCTCCGATATTTTATATTTATTGTTTATATTATTTCTTGTACTAATCCCTTGTCAAGCATGTCTTTTGAGGTTAAGTACCATTCGAACCTATACATCCCCTCATATTCATCTTCTGTAATCTTAGAATGACTAATAA
>JAQVWY010000049.1 GCA_028709465.1 Tissierellia bacterium
CACCAATCACCAGCTCTCTAAAGTTAACTTCAGATATTTTTGTCTCCGTCGTCGCTTAATTCATTGTTTTTATTATACACACACTATTATCCATTGTCAATACATTTTTTTGAAATTTTTTCATCGAAAAGTAAATTGTTTCATCTTTTCATATATTTTTTCAATTTGTTATTTGTATCAAAGACAATAATAAAAATAAAAACTTGCAAAGAAAAAGCAAGTTTCAATGCAAGTTTTATTTATAAAATTTATTTATAAAATTATTTAAATTTCTAATTTTGAAACCTTTTCTTTTACCCAATCTGGTTCAAGTTTTCCTTGTTCAATTTCTTTTATTCTAGACTCTTCACTGGCAGCTTTTTTTTCTGCTTTTAATAAAACTTCTTCTAACATATATGATGGCACAACTACTACACCGTCATCATCTCCAAAGATGAAGTCTCCTGGTGTAACACAAACTCCACCGCAAGAAATAACATGGTTAATTAATCCAGGTCCATTAGTTGTAGGTCCATTAGGAACTGCGCAGCTAGCAAATATAGGTAGCCCAAGTCCTTTAATTTCATCTAAATCTCTCACTGCTCCATCTAATACAACTCCTTCTATTCCCATAGCAATTGCACCTCTTGTCATCATGCTTCCCCATGACGCACATGTTTTATGTTCACTGCTATCTAGCACAATTACATAACCCTTACCAGCTAAATAAATTGCTTTATGTAAAAACAAATTGTCTCCTGGTTTTACTTTAACAGTTATAGCAGTTCCTAGCACTTTCATTCCAGTTTTAACTGGCTTTATTTTATAATTCATAGTATTAAAAGAACTCATAGCATCGGCCAATAATGATGGGGATAATTTCTTTGCTCTTTCGATGAAATCATCTGAGATTTTTGTTGGATTTGCTTTTATTATTGCATTTTCATTTTGATTCATAGTTTCCATCCTTTGTATTTTTATTATAATAGGTAGCGAGACACACCTTTATGATAGTAAGTCTAAATGATAAAGCATTAAAGGAATGTCCCTCTGTTATTTTGGTTTATTTTATAAAATATTTATTTTACTGTCAATACTTAATAGATAGTTGTAATCCTGATATTGAAGAATCTCACAGTAGGTATGGAGATTCTTTACCTGCGGTTCAGAATGACAAAAAAGCTACGCTTTTAAATGACAGAAATGTTCGGTTTTAGTATGGCAATATTTAAATTACATCAAAAAAACTTAATTGATCACTTTCTGGAAGACCATTTAAACATCCAAATTTTTTTAACAATTCAACTGTTGCATTTCCTATTTTTGCACGTTTTTTTAAATCATCTATAGACTTTAATTCATCTTCATTATCATCGTGTACAGCATTAAATATACCTTCTGCTGCTACTCCTCCCATTCCTGATATGCTGTTAAAAGGCGGCCTCAAACATCCATCTTCGATTAAGAATTTAGTTGCATCAGATTTATATAAATCAATTGGCAAAAATTTAAATCCTCTTTCATACATTTCTAATACAATCTCTAAATCATCATACATATCCTTATCTTTGTTGGCAGCTTGGTTTCCTTGTTCTTCGATCTCTCTCATTTTTACCTTAACAACTTCTTTGCCACAGATCATAAATTCAGCGTCAAAGGCCTTTGCTCTTATAGAAAAATAAGCAGCGTAGTATGCTAGTGGTATATGGACTTTAAACCATGCAATTCTAAAGGCCATCATAACATAAGCGGCAGCATGGGCTTTAGGGAACATGTATTTAATTTTTTTACACGAATCAATATACCATTCTGGAACATCATGTTCTCTCATTAATTCTTCGTATTCAGGCCACTTAGGATCTTTTAAAGCCTTTCCTTTACGCACTAATTCCATTATTTTAAATGCAGAATTTGGCGGAAGTCCTTTTTTAATAAGATAAACCATAATATCATCTCTTGTACACACTGCCTCACTTATAGTTGTGACTTTTTTTTGGTCTATTAATTCTTTTGCATTTCCTAACCATACGTCAGTACCATGAGATAGTCCTGATATACATATTAAATCCATGAATGTTTTTGGCATTGTGTCTAGCAACATTCCTCTAACAAATTTAGTTCCAAATTCGGGTACTCCAAAAGTTCCAACTTTAGAATTAATTTGTTCTGGTGTTACCCCTAGCGCTTTGGGTGATGAAAACAATGACATAGTTTCTTTATCATCCATAGGTATTGTTTTAGGATCAACACCAGTTAAATCCTGAAGCATCCTAATCATTGTAGGATCATCATGACCTAGTATATCAAGCTTTAAAAGGTTCTGGTCTATAGAATGATAATCAAAATGGGTTGTAATAATATCTGAATTAGAATCATCAGCAGGGTGTTGTACTGGACAAAATTCATATATTTCTCTTCCTTTAGGAACAACAATTATACCTCCCGGATGCTGCCCTGTTGTTCTTTTTATACCTGTACAACCTTTTGCAATTCTCACTATTTCAGCTTTATTAATTTTATTGTTTTTTTCCTCATAATATTTTTTCACATAACCAAATGCGGTTTTATCAGCGATAGTACCTACAGTACCTGCTTTAAAGGTTGTACCCTTTCCAAAAATAACCTCTGTATATTTATGTGCCTTAGATTGATATTCTCCTGAAAAGTTTAAGTCTATATCTGGTTCTTTATCACCGTTGAAACCCAAGAATGTTTCAAAAGGAATATCTATACCGTCTTTTACCAATTCTTCATTACAAACAGGACAATTTTTATCTGGTAAATCAAATCCAATATTATAACCATAATCCGTAAAATCAGAAAATTTACACTTTGGACATCGGTAATGTGGAGGAAGAGCATTTACCTCTGTTATTCCAGTCATATATGCAACAACTGAAGAGCCAACAGAACCTCTAGAGCCAACTAAATATCCATCTTCGTTGGACTTCCATACGAGTTTTTGTGCAATTATATACATTACTGAAAAACCATTTTTAATTATAGAATCCAGTTCTCTATCAAGTCTTTGCTGAATAATATCAGGTAGCGGGTCTCCATATAGTTCATGAGCTTTTCCAAAAGTAATATCTTTAATAGTTTGTTCACAGCCTTCTATATAAGGCGTTGCTTTTTCTGAAGATATGGGACTTATTTGTTCAACCATATCTGATATTTTATTTGTATTTGTTACAACTACCTCATAAGATTTTTCTTCTCCTAAATAGGAAAATTCCCTTAACATTTCTTCAGTTGTTTTCAAATACAAAGGTGCTTGGTTATCTGCATCTTTAAATCCTTGTCCAGCTTCTAAAATACGTCTATATATTTCATCTTGAGGATCCAAGAAATGTACATCTCCTGTTGCCACAACAAGCTTACCTAATTTTTCCCCTAATTCTACAATTTTTCTATTAATATCTCTTAAATATTCCTTATTGGGAACTTGTTCTGTTCTCACCAAATAATCATTGTTACCAATTGGTTGAATTTCTAAATAATCATATTCTTTTGCTATTGATTCAATTTCTTCTTCAGATTTTCCACGGAGTATAGCTTGATAAAGTTCACCTTCACTGCAAGCAGTTCCTATAATTAAACCTTCAGAATATTTTTTATAAAGGCTTTTTAAAATACGTGGTTTCTTATAAAAATAATCTACATGAGAATATGACACTAGTTTGTACAAATTTTTTAAACCAGTATAATTTTTTGCCAAAATTATAGCATGGTAAGTATTAACCTTTTTGTATTCTACCTTTTTAGATTCATCATCTGAAGCATATAAATCAATATCATCAAGATTTGTTGCTCCTCGTTCTTTTAACATATCAATCATTACATTAAATATTTTAACTGTTGTATAAACATCATCTAATGCTCTATGGGCAACTTCTACTTTAATGCCTAGATTTTTTGCAATTCTGCCTAATTTATATGTTTTATAATCAGGAAATAAATCATGAGCTAAAGACAATGTATCTAAATATGTATAATCGAAATCATAACCTAATATTTTAGCATTTGTTTTAAGAAAATTTATATCAAAATCTGCATTATGAGCAACTAACACGCTTCCATGGATGAATTCTAATAATTTAGGAAATACAAGGTCAATAGTTTCTGCATCTTTAACCATATCATCTGTAATATTTGTTACTTCAACAACACTTGCTGGTATAGGTTTTTCTGGATTTACAAAACAATTAAATTCATCTATTATCTTTCCATCTTGAATTTTCGCAACACCGATTTCAGTAATCTTTTCAGTTATGGGAGAAAATCCAGTTGTTTCTAAGTCTAAGACGCAATAAGTTGTATCTATACTTTGTTTTTTAGAATTCGATACAGATGATTTTTTATCAGGAGCTAAATATGCTTCTAATCCATATATAACTTTCATATCTGGATTGTTTCTGCCCAATAATTTATGAGCATCAGGAAATGCTTGAACCACTCCATGGTCAGTAATAGCAATAGATTTCATTCCCCAACTCATAGCTCTTTTTATTAAATCTTCTGCGCTACTCATAGCATCCATTTGGCTCATTTGAGTATGCATATGAAGCTCAACTCTTTTAACATTAGAATTATCCATTCTTATTGTTTTTTTAACTTCTGGTGCCTCTATTATAGTGTTTGCAATAAGTTCGATTTCGCCTGAAAAATTACTGTAACCAGAATTTCCTGCAACCTTAACTCTTTTACCATTTTTAAGTTTAGATAATACTTCATAATCTTCTCCTTGTTTTAAGAAGGATTTGCATGTCATTGAACTTGACCCGTCAAACAAATCAAAAGAAACCAATATTTTGCCACTACGAAGTTCTTTGGATTCAACATTAGATATTTCTCCTTCTAATGCTACTCTGCCTTCATCTGGTGTAATGTCAATAATTTTAATTACAATATCCTTAATATTTGCACTTCTGCCAAATATCAACAATGGGTCTTTTTTCACTTTGTTTTCACATTTTACTTCAAAAGACTTTTCTTCTATATTTTGAGCTGTTATAGAAACTTCATCTAATGGTGCTTTAATATTTTCTTCAATTTCCTTCTTAATAACATCTTCATGCATTTTCATATAATCTTCACAATTATTATCATCGCAAAAGTTAATATGATATGAATTATCATAAAGTTTTTTTATAGCATCATGTATTTTTTTATCATAACCCATGGTTTTTAAAATGTTTGAAATAGACGTTTTAAATTTAAAATTTATTGCTTTGTCAATTATTTCATATTCACATTTACTTATAGCAGCTTTCAATGCAGGATATTTATTTTTCATCAAAATTATAATATTATTTAATTCATCTTCTATTGGCTTTTTACTAATTCCATCCTCATAACTGACAATTATTTTGGAATCATCTAAAGAAAATCTATTTTTAATATAGCTACTGAATCTTTCAATTTCTTTAACTTCAATATATTTATCAGCCTGAAGTTTCATCTCTAAAGATTTAGTTTTTTTACATAAAACTATGCCCTCTACAGTTGCATAGTTTATATTGCCCCCAGATTTAAAATCAGAAAATACCTCATTAATTTTTTTCATTACGACTAACCTCAAATTTATTAATTAAGTACTATTATATATCATAAGTTATTTATTTGCACTTAGAAAAATAATAAAAGCTATACTTAACATTTCATTAAGTATAGCCGAAATTTTAACAAGTGCGGTTAATATAATTATTCTATTATTTTTATAGATTTAATTATAGGTTGATTCTCCGCCTTTACTGTGCCATTTGTATCTTCCACTTTTGTATCCTCACAAATTTTATCAACAACATCCATTCCTTCAGTTACGTAGCCGAATGCTGCATATTGACCATCTAAAAACAAGCTGTCCTCATGAACAATAAAAAATTGAGAACTTGCACTATCATATTCTAAAGAACGTGCCATAGATATAGCTCCTCTTGTATGTGATAGTTTATTATCCACCCCGTTGTCAGCAAATTCGCCTTTTATCTTTACATCAGAACCACCAGTTCCATTTCCTAATGGGTCACCGCCTTGAATCATAAAACCTGAAATAATTCTATGGAACGTCAATCCATCATAAAAACCTTTTTCAGTTAATTCAATGAAGTTCTTTACTGTAATTGGAGCACTCTTTTCATCTAATTCCACATTAATAGTACCATAGTTTTCAACTTCGATTGATATTTTATGAGTGCCTTTAAAATCTTTTTTTGAATTTGCATTATTTGTATCTTCTTTTTTGTTTTCTTCAGTTTCGTTATTTGTATTATTTGCTTTTTCTTTATTTATTTCATCAACACTGCATCCAAATAAAGTAAGTACACCTAAAACAACAATTAATAAACATATAAATTTTTTCATTCATTTCTCCTTAACTTTTTAATTGATATAATAATGATTAAATCATAATGTAAGCCGTAAAAGGCTTGCTTCACAACGATTCAATAAATTAATTATATCATAAATTTTAATAGTTGTCTTTAACACTGATTGGTTTTAATACAGGAATACCATAGGATTGAAGTTTACAATAATTCTTTCAATATATTTTATTATATATCAAAAAATTTAGAAGTTCCACAAGAATTTGATGCTAAACTAAAATCAAATAGTACCAAATCGTAAAAAAAACGTTGAGCAAATTATAAAGATGTTCAACGCTTAATTATTAATAATTTATTTATCTAACTTATCTAATGGAGACCAGTTTACAATAGCATTTACCTTTTCTCCAACAGCAAATTCCCCTTTTCTATTAAGACTTACTGTTCGAATAGTTGTTCCATCAGAAGTCAATAATGTATACTCAATAATTTGGCCCTTGAAAGAATAGTCAAGAACTTCCATTTCTTCACCTTTATCATCGAAATAAACATCTTCAAGACGAGAGAATCGACTATTTTTCTCATCGTAATTAACACTTCCAATAAAATCTAATGAAAATTTCGTAGTTGGATTTTCATAAAGCTCTCTAGGCCTAGAAAATTGTATTAATTCCCCCTTATTCATAAGCATAATTTTATCAGCAATAGAAAATGCTTCTTCTTGATCGTGGGTGACAAAAATTGTAGTTATATTAAATTCTCTTTGAATAGCTTTAATTTCTGATCGTAATTCTAAACGAAGTTTTGCATCTAAATTGGAAAGTGGTTCGTCTAAAAGCAGTAATTTAGGACGAGTAACTAATCCTCTAGCTACAGCAACTCTTTGTTGCTGGCCTCCGCTTAATTGAGATGGTCTTTTGTTTTCTTCTCCTTGTAAATGAACTTTTTTGAGCATTTCAATTCCAATTTTCTCTGCTTCTTTACGTTTAATACCAATAAACTTAAGACCATAAATTACATTATCAATTACACTCATATGAGGAAAAAGTCCGTAGGACTGAAAAACTGTTGAAACAGGTCTTTCTTCAGCTGGGAAGTCTGTTATATCAATTCCATCTAATATAACTTTACCATCATCAGATTTTACAAAACCTCCTAAAGCTTTAAGTATCGTTGTTTTACCGCAACCGGAAGGGCCGAGAATTGTTAAAAGTTCACCTTCCTCAACTCCAAATGATACATTAGAAACCACAGTTTTATTATTGTATTTTTTAGTTAAATTACTAATCTCAAGAAACATTCACTTCTCTCCTTATCAGGACTTTATAAAATAATATATTTACAGTCATTGTTATTAGAATAATCAATATTGCAATTACAGATCCAACATTATATTTTCCACTTTGAATTACATCAAACATAACAAGGGTGGCAACCTTTTGTCCTGGATAAACTAAAAAAATAATTGACCCAACTGTAGTCATGGTTGCTGTAAAGCTATTTGCAAATGATATAAACAAATTATTTTTGCTCATTGGTAAAACAACATCTTTAAGAACATCAAAATCTGTTCCACCAAGATCCTTAACCGAATTTATAGTTTCATAACTTATCTGATTTGCAGCTTCAATTCCAATTTTAGAGGAAAATGGAAGTTGCTTAAATAATACATTTAAAACAACTATTGTAGCTGTTCCTGTAAGAAAAAATGGAGCACCTTTAAATGCAAGTATATATCCTATTCCAAAGAATGAACCTGGAATAACATATGGCATAGTAGCAACCAAATCAATGAAATCCATAAAACGAAGTTTTCTAATCTCAAGATAATATCCAATTAGAATTCCTAATAATGCTCCACAAATACCTGAAATCAATGAATATACAATGCTACGCATAAATGTTTTAGAAATATATGCTTTTGTCTCAATAAAATTCTTTAATGTAAAATAAGATATTCCCATACGTTTTTTAGTAAACGCTGAAATAAATATTGAGGAATATTGTATTATTATAAAAAATATAAAAATTAG
Source organism: Tissierellia bacterium (assembly GCA_028709465.1). GTDB lineage: Bacteria > Bacillota > Clostridia > Tissierellales > Sedimentibacteraceae > Sedimentibacter. The sequence continues at coordinate 8,339 of JAQVWY010000049.1, forward strand.
AGAAATATATTTTACAATCTGATAAAGAATACCGTTTTTACTAAGTATATCTTCCTCTAGCTCGTTTGCCTCATTCATGTTAGTATTTTGTATATTTTTTCTATATATAATAAATACAAACAGTGCTGGTATAAAAAGTACTACATTTATAACTGAAGCTCGTGTTATATCGCCATATGCAACCATGCTTAAATATGCTTCGGTAGCCATTGTATTAAAATTTCCCCCAATTATAGCAGGAGTTGTAAAGTCGGCTAAACTTCTTACAAATGTTAAAAGTGCTATTATTAGCATGGTTGGTCGCAACAATGGAATTACAATATCTTTTATAACTGAAGTAGTATCAGCTCCAAGATCCCTCGCAGAATAAATTATTTTAGAATTAATACGAGACAAAGAACCTGTAACAACTAAACAGTTTAGTGAAATAAATCCTAATGATTGCATCAGAACTATGCCCCACATTCCATATGTATTAAGAGTTAATCCGAAAATATCATGGGTTATAAAACCTCTTCTTCCAAATAGATTAATATAAGAAAGAGATGTAACAAATGGTGGTGAAATCATTGTAAGCATCATTATTAAATTAATTATTTTCCTAGTTCGTTTATTTGATACAAGGTAGAAAATGCCAACGGAAATAGCAACTATTGTTGAGATAATAGTTGAGAGGATCGCTACTTTTAAACTATTCCCTAATAACTTAATATCGTTTATGAGAAAATCATTTAGTACATTTACATTAAAGCTTCCATCAATAAACATAGCTTGGTAAAAAACACACAAAATTGGATATAATATAAATACTAAAATGGATATATAAATAATTGATATTAATAGTTTGTCTAATATTTTTTTTATATATTTTATATTTTTCATCTTGTCCACCCTTAATATCGCAAATAAAGAGCACACGAGGGTGCTCTTTATAATTATCTACTTTCTTTATCTTTAGTTACTTCTTGCCACTTATTAAGAATTGATTCTCTTAAAGTTCCAAATGTAGATAGATCTTGTGTAATCAATTTGTCTTCAGGAAGTCCAATTTCATAGCCTTTAATACCAGGCTTAATCATTTGAGCTCCATCTTTACCATCTAATTCAGCTAATAATTCCTGATTTTCATCTTTTAGCATAAAATCAACAAATGCTTTTGCAACATCTACACCTTCACCATTTTTAAAAATTGCAACTCCTTCTGGAACCCATGGAATTCCTTCTTCTGGCCAAATTATTTCAAGGCCGTTTTCACTTGCAATATCAAAAGGCTTTTTAGCAACAGGAATAATACCTATAGCAAATTCACCAGCTACAACTTTCTCTTGTGGATCTCCGCCCCTTTTCCCATAGAAAGGTATATTATCATTAAGCTTTTGGAAATAGTTCCAAGCTTCTTCTTCACCATATAAATCAATCAATCCTTTAACCACTGCGTAGTTTGTTCCTGAAATCGAAGGATTAGACATTATAATTTCATCCTTATATTTAGCATCAGCGAGATCTTTCCATGATTTTGGCACTTCAAGATTTTTTTCTTCTAACAAAGTAGGATTTACCATAAATCCTACAACTGTAATTCCTTTTGAAAGCCAATATCCTTCAGAATCTTTATATTGAGGAAGAACCGTTTCAATTTCTGGTGACGTATATTGCTCAAGAATTCCATCTTCTTTAGCTTGCATAAATGCATCAATTCCGCCTCCAAACCATAGGTCTGCCATTGGTTTTCCGCCTTCAGCTTTTATTCTTGATATAACTTCTCCTGAACTCATAGATAGAAATTCAACTTTTGCCCCTGTTTCTTCTGTAAACTTTTCAAACAGTGGAACATAAGATTCACTAGTTGTAACAACATTTAATGTTTTTCCTGTAAAATCTATATTTCCAGGAGTTTCATTTGTAGATGATTCATTTGTTTGTTCTTGTTCTTTCACTTCCTTATTTTGATCAGAAGGAGCATTATCATTACATGCCACTAAACCAAAAATCAAAATAATAGAAATAATAAGCATTATTATTTTTTTCATTTATGTATCTCCTATATATTTCATTTTATTACGTACACTATATTAACATGATATTAATAATAATGTACAATAAAATATTTTTATAGTAACATTAAATATTATAAATCTTTTTTATTTGAAAATAAATTGTTTATGTGTTATTGTTAAGCGATTTTACCTAAGGGAGCTGAATATATGTTAGTTGATATGCATTTACATGAAAAAACTTATTCACTAGATTCTATGCAAGAACTTAAGGAAATGGTTAAGGTTGCAAAGACAAGAGGGCTTGATGCTATATGCATCACTGATCATGATAGTATGGGACTTAAGGATTTTGCAGAACAATATTCAAAAGAAATTGGATTTCCAATATTTGTAGGAGTAGAATTTTTTTCTCTTCAGGGGGATATTACTGCATTTGGAATTGACGCAATACCTTCAGACAGAATAAATGCACAAGCATTTATAGATTATGTTCTTAAACGTGGAGGTGTTTGTTTTGCATGCCACCCTTTTAGAAATAATAATAGAGGGCTTAGGGAAAAACTGAAATTAGTAAAAGGTTTAACAGGTATTGAAGTATTAAATGGAAGTACTCCTTATCATGATAATAATTTAGCCTTTGAATATTGTAAAGAACTTCAACTAATGCCAATTGGCGCTAGCGATGCACATGATTTAAATCAATTAGGTAAATATGCAACTTGGTTACCTAATGATGTATATACACTTAAAGATTTTGTTAAAGAAATTAAAAAAGGTATTTCTAAGCCTGCTATATTAGGCGATAATGGTTATATGATAGTAGATAGTATTTAAGATGGATGTTAATTCTTTATTTGAAATATAATTTAAATTATCTCTTAATTTAAAACTTTAGATATTTAGTTAATAAAATGTACTAACTAATAATCAATTATGATTATTATAATTACAATTTAAGAAACTTTATTTAAAAGGATTGGTTAACACCAACTTTTTAAGATTCAAAATCATTATTTAATTTTTATTGTCCTCCACTTTCCTGAATTGTATCTTATAAGTACAAGTAAAGACCTTAATGCCTGGTCAATTATAAATGCAAGCCACGCTCCTTCAAGACCCATATTCCATTCATTTATAAAGTATATAGCTAATAACGGTCTAACAAGCAACACTGTTATAAAGGTTATTATTGCAGTAGCTCTTGTATCTCCAGCACCTCTTAAGGCACCAGCCAAAATAAACTGCGAGGATTGAAGGGGCTGCGTAAAGCCAACAAACATCATAATCCTTGCTCCTTGTGATATAATATTAGGATCATCATTGTAAAGGGAAACTATATTCCCGCCCCAAAATATAAAGATGAAACCTAATATAATTGAAACTGACATTCCTAATCTTCTTGTTCTGTGGTTGTAAGCATGAGCCATATCAGAGCGATTTTTTCCGAGACTTTGACCTGTAAGGGATGTTGCAGATACGGCAAAACCCTGACCATTCATAAATGACAGTGACTGAATGTTCATACAGACTTGATGAACTGCATATGCTAAAGTTCCAAGGCCTGCGATTGTTTTAACATATAATATGACTCCCGCACGCATTAGTAACTGTTCCACCATGGCGGGAGCACCAATTGTCATAATTTGCCTCAAAGACGTAAGATCTGGTTTAAATCCATCTTTAAAGCGAAGATGTAAATACTGATCCCCTTTCATTATATAAATAAAAGAAAAAATAAATGCTACAAATTGACCGATTATTGTTGCTAAAGAAGCCCCAGCCACTTCCATTCGTGGAAATCCGAAATGACCTTCTATTAACAAATAATTGAAAACTACATTTACAACATTGGCCGTAAGATTATAAATCATAGCTGTTCTTGAATTTCCAGAACCTCTTAAGGTTGCTGTAATTGTTGAAGTCAATGCCATAAAAGTAAATCCGACCATCTGAATTTTAAGATAAACAGTACCTCCAGCCAATGTTTCTGCATCTGAAGCGCCCATAAAAATTATCAACTTTTCAGAAAAAAAATAACCAATTATTGAAGAAATCACAGAAATTATCAAGGTAAGCATCAAAGCTTGTCTAAGTATTAAATTAGCCCTGTCCACTTTTCCAGCACCCTTGTATCTTGCTACCATGGCTGTGGCACCCACATTCATTGCCATGAAAAGTGTCATAAGAAGAAATTTAGGCTGTACAGTAAGACCAACAGCTGTCAGTGCCCATGCACCAAGACCTCCAACCATCATCAAATCCACCATAGAGGCAACCTGTGTTAATGTAAGCTCAACAACAGAAGGCCATGCTATTTTTATTATATCTTTGTAAAGCATTTTTGAAGAAACATTAGTAGGCAGCTGAGATTTCTTATTATTTTCTATTTGTATATACTTTCCGTCTTCCACCAAATCTAATGCAAGGTTAGAATTTGTTGATTTTATTAATTTATACATATATACTCCCATTTTATTTAAAAAGTCGCATTGTTAATTGCGACATATTGCGTGGTTAATACCGCTTATTTTAATTATTAATTAATGATACCATGAAAAATTAGCAAAGTCAACAAACGTAAAACATGGAACAATAATGAAAAAACATGTAGAATCCCTGGTTATTCTCTTCATGAAAAAATAACAGAGCCGTAGATTTACGGCTCTGCTTATTATTTATTTGATATTTTATCCAAAATTAGTTTAGCACAGTCAATTTGATTAGGAATATTGCCATTTTTATCACGTACACGCCAAATGTCAGGCGTTATTTCATCCGCTACGTAAATCTTTCCATTTTCGTCATAGCCTACTTCTATCTTAAAGTCGATTAAAGTAAGATTCATTTTTGTAAGCTCTTTTTTCAGTACTTCTCCAACTTTTACTAATACATCTAGAGCCTCATCATACTGTCCTTCAACGAGAAGACCTTTCATGATGCAGAGTCTTTCACTTATAAGTGGATCACCCTGTTCGTCATCTTTTAATGTAACTTCAAGATATGGTGGTTCAAAAGGAATACCCTCTTTTAAGGTAAATCTACGACACATACTTCCTGCTGTAAAATAGCGAAGCACGAACTCCAATTTTGGTATAGTTAGTTTACGAACATGCATAAGACCATTTTCAATATTTGCTCCAAGATAATGAGTAGGGATTCCGTTTCTTTCTAATATTTCAAAAAAATATTGAGATATTTTTAAACCAATTTTCCCCTTACCTTCTACGCTTCCTCCAACTGTATTAGCTCCAGGGTCAAATACCCCATTTTCTCCAGTTGCGTCATCTTTAAACAATAAATAAACTGCGCCATTTTCTTCATTTGTAAGCACTGATTTAGTTTTTCCATTATAAAGTGTTTTCATTATATTTTCTCTCCTTAATCATTATTCATATTATACTAGATATTTTTTTATTATTTTAACACAACGAAAATGATTTGTCGAACATTTTTTATTATTTTGTAAAAATATTTCGTATTATTACCAATTGTTTTTTTGAAAATAATAATATAAGTTAATTCATGCTCTTATTTCCTTTATAAAATATAAAAAGTTGCTATTCTTTTTGCAACTCACTTATTAACTTTATTCCCATTACTGTAGCTGGAATCCTATAATTAGGAGCAAGGTTAGATAGAATCACAACACCTATCTGACGTTCCTTATCAAAAGCCATGTAACTATTAAATTTGCCGGTTCCACCATTATGCCAGAAGATTTTATCTTGCTCATCAATGATCCATCCCATACCCATTCCGTCAACACGAATTCCAAAATTTTGATATGAATCAGAAATATTTTCAACTTCAACTAATTTTTCATGAGTAGATGCTAAATATGAAATTTCTTCTGTCATGTTTAGCTTGCAGTAGTACATCATATCACTAATATCTGATATCAATGCACCTGCAGGTAGGTAAGCGTCGTTTTCCTTCCATTGCCAATAACCAGTTAAATCACCTGTTCCATCTGATATTCGTGTATCCTTCATTTGAAGGTCTGTCTGAACAAATTCGTTCATTAAAGCTCGATAATTTTTTTCATAAATGTTTGCAACGCAATTACCAGCAACAGACATACCAAAATTAGAATATACCCACGGGTAATCTATATCCTCTAAATCTGCTTTACTTATGCTATTTAACATTGATTCCATAGTAATTCCATATAAATCGTTGTTTTGTCTTTTAAAAAAATTATTAATAAATTGCCAATCAAAATAATGTGCTTTCAAGCCAGATGTATGAGTGACTAATCTTTTTAATGTTGGATAATATTCCTTTTCTGGAAGTGAAATATAGTTACTAATTGGATCTTCTAAATTCATTTTCCCTTCAAAAATTGCTTTGCTTATTAATGAAGCAGTAAATGTTTTTGTCAAGGAACCTATTTCATATTGATATTCATGTTGCTTTAGAATAGAAGCATTGTTTCCATAAACGGTATACTCCATTATGCCATCCTTTATAATACCTACGGTAATTTTAGCATCTTCATTATTTTCAGTAGTTAATTTAAGAGCTTCTTCATAAGACATACCTGGAACTTGACTCATTTGATAGTTAATATATAGTTTTAATCCTATTATGATTAATATAATCATCAATACAAAAACACAGAATATTTTAATTCTTTTATTAAATATGTTCTTCATTTATTCCTCCATATACTTTGATTATTTTTTATAATAACTTAATAAATATTAATTATTACTATAAATTTATTCAAATCAAGTGTTCTAAATATTGTATTGAAGATACCACTCTACTAATGCTTTATTGTAATATGGAATAAAACGCTTTAAACAGTCAGTATCAATTCTACCTACTGCAATGTATTAAATACTTTGCATTAAAATAGTAATCAAACAAATAATTGTTAAAAATCAATTAATACAATATATATTATATACTAATTTTTTACGAATGAATATTTAGATTAAATTTTACTAATATAATAAAAAAAACATGAATTTAATAATAAAGATTAAAACTTCATTAAATTCATGTTCATTATTTAAGGATTTGTTATCTCACCTGTTAATGCTGATACTGCTGCAACTACTGGTGAACAAAGATAAATTTCAGCTTTTGAACTTCCCATTCTTCCTAAAAAATTTCTATTATTTGTTGCAAGGACTTTTTCTCCCTCACTAACTATTCCCCCACTCCTTCCGCAACAAAGTCCGCAACCAGGATGGGTAATTATTGCTCCTGCTTCTGCTAATACTTTTATAATACCTTTATCTAAAGCCTCATTATATATTTTTCTACTGGCTGGAGTCACTATTAATTTTAAGTATTTAGATATTTTCTTTCCTTTTAAAATTTCTGCTGCTACTTCTAAATCTTCTAGCCTTCCATTAGTACATGAACCTATAAATACTTGATCTATTTTTGTTCCACTAACTTCCTTAACTGTCTTAATATTATCTACTTGGGATGGATATGCTACCACAGGTTCTAAATCTTCTGCTTTATAATTTAAAACCCTTTCATATTTTGCATCACTATCTGGCTGTAAATATTCTAAATCTTTCATATCTATATTACAATATTCTGCTGTTTTTTTATCTGGTACGAATAATCCAGACTTTGCTCCTGCTTCAATGGCCATATTAGCCATAGTCATTCTTGAAGAAATGCTCATATTTTCAACACAATTTCCACTAAATTCTAATGCTTTGTATGTTGCTCCATCTGCTTTTAAATCACCAATAATTCTTAAAATAACATCCTTTGAAGTTACACCATTAGGTAACTTTCCATCAATATTAACCTTAATTGTTTGAGGAACTTTTATCCAAAGTTCTCCTGTCCCTAATACTGCAGCCATTTCCGTGTAACCGATACCTGTAGAAAAAGCTCCTATAGCCCCATAAGTTGTAGTATGAGAATCCGTACCAAAAACTATATCCCCTGGTTTAACATAACCACCTTCAACCATTAACTGATGGCATATTCCGTCTGATCTGTGAATGTTCTTGACTCCATATTTTTCACAAAATTCTTCTGCTATTTTAAAATGTCTTACATCTTCTACTTTTGCAGTAGGCACCAGATGGTCATAAATCAATACCATTTTATTTGGATCATAAATTTTTTTAAAACCCATCTCTTCAAATTTTTGTGCTACAAAGGGTATGAATATATCATGAACCATTAATTTATCAGCATTAACGATTACTATAGAACCAGACTCAACATTGTCTAGCCCTGTATTTTTCATAACTATTTTTTCTATTAATGTATATCCCATATTAATTCACCTGCTTATTTCTCTTCTTCATACTTTCAACTAATCCGCCTTCTTTAATGATACTCATTAAATTATCAGGCAAAGGTTGAATTTTGTATTCTTTATTTTCATAAATAATATTTTTATTCAGTTGAACTTCAACAGACGTACCTTCTTTACAATTATCTGGAAATTCCTCGTTTTCAATTAATAACAAACCATTATTTATTGAATTTCTAAAAAATATTCTAGCAAATGACTTTGCGATAACACACTTAATTCCAAGAGCAATCAATACTTCTGGCGCTTGTTCCCTTGAAGAGCCACAACCAAAATTCTTTCCTGCAACGATTATATCTCCTGTTTCTATATTTCCAGACAATTCAGGTCTTAAAGGAGAAAAAGCATATTCTTTCATTTCTTCAACTGTCTTTAATGCTAAATATTCTGTTGGAATTATTATATCTGTATCAATATCATCACCTAATAACCATATATTACCTTTAAACTTTTCCATATTAACACACCTTTTTAATTTAATTATTAATCTTCTTTATACTCTGTAATATACCCTGCAACAGCTGATGCAGCAACATTAGCAACACTTGCTAAATATACCTTTGAATCTTTATGGCCAGCTCTACCTTTAAAATTACGTGTACCTGTTGAAATAAGAATTTCTCCTTCTCCTATAACTCCTTGACATGAGCCCCAGCAAACGCTGCAGTTAGGGTTCATAATCATGGCTCCACTTTCCATAAATATATTAAGAAGCCCTTCCTCTAAGGCTTGTAAATAAACATTATTAGATGCTGGAGTTATTATACACCTTACCTTTTCACTTACCTTTTTACCTTTCAATACTTCTGCTGCAACTCTTAAATCTTCAATTCTTCCACTATTACATGAGCCAATGAAAGCTTCATCAATTTTAACCTTATCAACTTCTTTAATTGAAACAACATCATCAATATGATCTGGTCTTGCAATTACTGGTTCTATTTGATTTAAATCATATTCATAAACTTTTTTATATTTTGCATCATCATCACTGTGAAATACATTTTTAGGGCTTCTTCCTTTAGATTTTAAATATTCTAAAGTGATTTCATCCGCCTCAATAATCCCTGTTTTTGCACCTGCTTCAACTGCTAAATTACAGAGTACCAATCTGTCACTTATGTTGAAATTCTTAATGCCTTCTCCACCAAATTCTAGTATTTTATAGTTTGCACCATTAGCACCTATATCTCCAATTATTTTAAGCATTAAATCTCTTGCGGAAACTCCTTTTGGCAATTTTCCTGTTAAATTAATTTTTATAGTTTCTGGAACCATTAACCAAGTTGTTCCTGTAACCATTGCATATAAAAAATCAGTTCCTCCAACGCCTGTCCCAAAGGCACCAAGCGCTCCATAAGTACAAGTATGTGAATCTGCTCCTAATATTAACTGTCCAGATCTTACATAATCTTCAACCATAACTTGATGGCAAACTCCTCTTCCTTCGTGAAAATCAATGCTATGTTTATTTGCAAATTCTCTCATTTTCTTATGAACCATTGCAGTTTTTTCATTTTCCGCTGGAATATTATGGTCTACAACAAACACTACTTTTCTCGAATCAAATATTTCTTTTTTCTTTATTTTATTTTCAAACATATCAATAGTCAAATGAGTTGTACCGTCATTACTCATAATCAAATCCAAATCTACAGTTACTATTTCTCCTGGAACAACTTTATCTTTACTTGCTGCATTTGCTAATATTTTTTCTCCAATTGTCATTCCCATTGTTTTATTCCGCCTTTCTATTAAGATACTCAATTAATCCACCAGAATTAAGTATTATCTGCATATGTTCAGGTAATTTAGTGCTTTTGAATTCTTTATTATCTTTTTTAATAATTCCATTTGTAAAATCTATTTCTATAAGATCATTTTCACTAATATTATCATATAAATCTTCACATATAACCACTGGCAAACCAATATTAATTGAATTTCTATAAAAAATTCGAGCAAATGACTTCGCTACAACTGCTTTAATACCTAGCTCCTTTAAAACTCTTGGTGCTTGTTCTCTAGAAGAACCACAGCCAAAATTTTCACCTGCTACTATAACATCTCCTTCAATTACATTAGACGAAAAATCCTTATGAATTGACTCAAAAGTATATTTTTTCATTTCCTCAATTGAAGAAAGTAATAAGTATTGAGATGCAATAATTTGATCAGTATCTATATCATTATTAAACTTCCAAACACGACTTTGTTCCATATGTTCCTCCAATTTTTCTATTAATATAACCTATGTTACTATTCATATTTCTAACGAATACTATGTTATACTGTCATCCTAAACGATGTAAAGGGTCTGAAAAATAGGGTTATGGCATTTTTATGCTTCACATTCAGAATGACAACGGGATCACCTTAAATGTAACAATCCCATATTAAATAAATTAAATATATTTCCTAATTACATTGATTTCTTATTAATTTTATATTATCATACATTTAAATAGCTTTCAAATAGCATTTTTCCTTAGCTCTTATTGATAAATTCACATATACATAGGAAATAATATTAATAAACTAGGTATGTTAATTAAAGGAGTCTATATGAATACAAAATATTTAGAGTATTTTTTATGTATTAATGAGCAGAAAAGCATATCGCAAGCAGCTCAAAAACTTTTTATTTCTCAGCCAACCTTAAGCCAGCATATTCAAAAACTGGAAAAACACCTTGGTGTAGAAGTTTTTGATAGAACTTCAACACCATTATCCCTTACATATGCAGGAGAAAAACTTTTAAAATATGCAGAAGAAATATTAGATTTAGAAAAACAACTAATTAAAGAAATGAACGATATTAGCGGATTTATAAAGGGTAGAACTACTATTGGTATATCCCCCATGCATGGCTATAACCTTCTGCCTCACATACTTCCAAAGTACAAGGAGAAATATCCTAATATAGAAATTATATTAATTGAAGAAAATGCTCAAACATTAGAATCATTAGCTGAAAAAGGCGATGTAGATTTAATAATTTCAAATCTTCCAATTCAAAGTACTAATCTTGATTATGAAATGTTATGTCTAGATCAAATTCTTCTTGCTGTACCTGAAAATCTTTTACCCAAAAATATTGAAAGAATAGAAAGCAACACTAATTTGGTATTTTTAAATGAAAGAATTGACTTAAATCTAATTAAAAACCATGAGTTTTTATTATTAAGAGAAGGTCATAGAATTCGTCAAATTTCAGATAATTTATTTGAAGATTTGAAATTTTGCCCAAAAATATTTCTTGAAAGTAGAAATATAGAAACCTTATTTAAACTAACATCACTAGGAATGGGTATTACTTTTATGCCACAAAAATATGCTCGCAATTTAGAAGCTTCCTTTAACAATGAAACATTAAAACTACCTCAAGATAATGATTCTAAAATGTATACCATATATTTTTCTCCTTTAAATAATGTAATAAGTAATTACTCATTGGCAGTTGCCTATAGCAGTCATAGGAAATTATCAATGGCATCGAAGAAATTTATTGAATTATTAAAAGAATTTTATAAGGATAAACAATATTATTAGTATTCATGAATGTTAACAGACTTAAACAAAAATTGATTTGAGAAAAACCACCTAAAGAATTTTATTCAAGATTATTCCTTTAGGTGGTTTGTTTTTATTAATTTTTAGTTCGCATAATATAAAGAATTAAGCACTATTTGCCTAATCACTATTTTGTTATATATTATATAATCAGTAATTATTTTATTATTTTACAACATTATAATAATGATATTATACGTTTGTTTTTAA
>JAQVWY010000050.1 GCA_028709465.1 Tissierellia bacterium
AATAAAGGCTTAAAAATATATGTATATACATCAAGAATATTATGATAGGAGTAGCTCATCACTAACTGTGGTGAGCGCTTTTTTATGCCTAAAAATGCTTTTATTTCATTTTATCCTTTAAGGATACTCGGGGGTCTTTTTATAAAATTTAGGAAAAAAAACCTCTCTAAACATTGGAAAATCAAAGCATACAGACCTTGAGTCCATTTTATCCTTCTATACTCGGGGCGTTTTGCCCAGCATGACTGAAAATGAGTCCTTAGAAATAACAAAAATATACAGCGTTGCAGGTTTGTTGAAGGAAAGTAAGAGTTTAATAACGGCTAGGCCTTTTAGAGCACCACATCATAACGCATCTTTAAATTCTCTTATTGGTGGAGGAAATAGTGCAACGCTTGGAGAAATATCTCTTGCCCACAATGGAGTTTTATTTTTAGATGAAATTACTGAATTTAGCAAGAAAACTCTTGATTCTTTAAGGCAGCCAATGGAGGATAAGAAGGTTACCATATCCAGGGTTAAATACACAAATTCCTACCCTTCTAATTTTATGTTAATTGCTGCTATGAATCCATGTCCTTGCGGTTATTATGGCAATCAAAAATGCAGATGCACCGATTATGAGGTTTTAAAATACAGACAAAAGATATCAGGCCCCATATCTGACCGTATTGATATACAAAAATATGTTCAACCAGTAGACTTTATGAATTTAAGTAACTTTTCAAACAACGTAAGCTCTAAGGAACTGAGAGAAAGGGTTGAAAGGTCAAGAAAAATTCAAAATAAAAGGTTTGAAAATTATGAAAATATCAATTGTAATGCTCAAATGAGCCAGTCTTTAATAAAGGAGTATTGTATTTTAGAAGAAGAAAGCAGGAATGTTATGCAACTTGCATATGACAAGTTTAAATATAGCGCCCGATCTTTTCATAAATATCTTAAGGTTGCAAGAACATTTGCCGATATGGATGAATCTGAAAAAATTAGAAAAAAGGATATTATTTCAGCATTAATGTCAAGGGATATGGACAAAGACATTGTACAAATGACAATTGTCAAGGGTTAAGTTATGGAAGAATATTGGGTTTGGCTAACACTTTTAAAAGGTATTGGACCTGTAACAGCAAAAAAACTGCTTAATGAGTTAGGGACGCCTGAGAATATTTACAACGCTGATTATGATCAGCTAATAAAAATAACAGGTATTGGTTCTGCAACTGCCAATATAATATTGGACAGTAAATCTATTTTAATTTATGTATTGATATTTGTTGTCAATATGTATATAATAAATTTACAAAATAAATATGTTGATCAGTGCCTTGGTGTTCTTAGAGAGCCAGGGCCTTATTTATATTAGGAGATAATCTATGGGAGATAAAGTATTTAAATCTTATGATGAGCAATTAGAGATATTATGTGCTCGTGGGCTTATTATCGATGATTATTCTAAGAGTATTCTTAAAAAAGAAAATTATTATAACGTAATTAATAGATACAAAGATTTGTTTTTAGAAAATCATTTGCCGAATGAAAAGTATAAAAATGGTACGAGATTTTCTGAAGTTTATGGATTGTATGAGTTTGATAGAGAATTACGATATATATTTCTTAAAAGATTACTTTTAATTGAAAATTATATGAAATCAATAATATCTTATAAGTTTTCAGAAAAATACAGTCATAATAATTATTTGAAACTTGAAAATTTTGAAGCTTGTAAAAAAGGTATTAGGGGTTTACAAGACATTATGCAAGTTATATCAACACTACAAAAATCTATTTCAGACCAGGTTGGGAAACATAGCGCAGTTACACATTATATAACTGAATATGGATATGTACCATTGTGGGTATTAGTAAATGTATTAACATTTGGTAACATAAGTAAATTTTATGGTGTCTTAAAATTGCAAGATAGACAAGCTATAGCTAAAGAATTAGGATTATAAGAAAATGTACTTAAAAGCTATTTAAAATTAATGTCTATATTTAGAAATATATGTGCACATGATGAAAGGCTATATAATACGAAACTTAAAGGAACAGAAATTAACTCAAGTGACAGGCACCAACTGTTTTCACTTATAAAAGTGGAATGTTATTTGTCACATTACAATCAGGGAGAGACCTAGTATCGTTGTAAATCGATGTGCAACGATAACGAAAAAATCGCTTTAAAATGCAACGATAAATGAAACGATAAAACAAGTGTTGCAAAAATAAAATATTAATGGTAAAATATTACTACGAATATTGAGGAGGTGACGCTTGTGGAGACTAAGGAAAAGTACAACTTGGAATTCAAAGTAGAAGTAACAAAAACTTTTTTAAAGACCGTTAGTGCATATGCTAATTATAATGATGGAGTAATAATATTTGGTGTTGATGATGATGGGGGTTTGATTGGTTTAGATAGTGCTAAAGAAGAATCCTTAAGAATTGAGAATATGATAAATGATTCTATTGTTCCCGTTCCTAATTTTGAAATTGAAGTCAAGGAATTAGAAGATAAGACGATTGTTTTATTGGAAGTTAAAAAAGGTAAAGATACGCCTTACTATTATCAAGGGAAGGCTTACAAAAGAGCTGATACGTCTACTGTAGAGGTAGATAGATTTGAGCTTAGAAGGTTAGCTATGGAAGGGGTAAATATGGATTTTGAGGAGAGAAAAGCATCTTCTCAAGATCTAAGTTTTACTATATTAGAATTTTGGTTAAAAGAAAAGGCTGGCATAGAAAAAATAAACTTAGATATTTTAAAGACCTTAAATTTGTTTAGCAGAGATGGTTATTACAATATTGCTGGAGAATTATTGGCGGATAGAAATGACATAGCTTTTACAGGAATTGATATAGTTAAATTTGGAAAAGATATTAATAAGATTTTATATAGAGAAACCATTAGCAATAAGTCTCTATTAGCACAATTTGAAAGAGCAATAGAGATTTTTGAGCAATACTATCGATACGAAGAGATAGACGGATATGACAGAAGAAAAAAAGAATTGATACCTAAAGAAGCCTTTAGAGAATCTTTGGCAAATGCTATAGTTCATAGGGTTTGGGATACCAACTCATATATTCAAATTGCAATGTATGAAGACAGGATTGAAATAAATTCTCCAGGAGGTTTGCCGACAGGTATTTCTAAAGAAGAATATTTATATGGAAATATTTCAGTTTTAAGAAATCCAATAATTGCAGGGGTTTTTTATAGATTAAATATTATAGAAAAGTTTGGTACAGGAATTGTGAGAATAAATGATGAATATATCCATAGTATATCTAAACCTAGTTTTGATGTAAGCGAAAATAGAATTAGAATAGTATTACCAGTTACCGAGATTGATAAATTAGATTTATCTAAGGATGAAGTTTTAGTTTATGGTTTATTAAGGGAAGAGATAGAGCTTTCAAGAGGAGAGATAGATTTAAAAACTGGATTTGAAAAGTCAAAAACTCTTAGGATTATAAATAATCTTATAGATAAAAATATTGTTGTAAAAATAGGCGGCGGGGCTGCGGTAACTTATAAGTTAAAGTAAAACTACCAAAGCTTCCTAATGGATCTGCTAAAAAATAGTTGGCCCTTTTTTAAGTGTGCCCAGCATGTGCAACAACTAGGTGGTGAAAGTCCACTACGGGCTTGGTAGGAGTTAATGCGGTGCCTGTCACTTGAGTTATATGGTATATCCATGATGATAAAAGAGAAAAGAAAGAGCTGATTCTAGGTCATGCGCCTGGAGGTGGACTTGAAGTAGAGATTAATCTACGTGGACTACATGTTAGACAGAAGGTTAAATATTAGCAACAACAGTGCGGAATAAGTGGCGAAGAAGTAAATAAGGATGAGCGATATGGTGGATTACATGGTTAGTCAAAAAAAAGAAGTTTATAAAAAGTTACTACGAGTTTACGACTCTATAAATTATTATAAGCCTGATACAGAATTAAATTGCGATCATTTAAGGTTTATAGATGAATTCAGAATAATTGAACTATTTACAAGTCTTCTGGAGTCTTTTGATATAGCAAAAGATGTATCAAATTCAATCAAGATGCTTGAACAAGAAATTGAGAGATGGAATAATGATAATCCTACTAATCAAGTTGATAAAGAATACTTACTTAATAAATTTTATTTAGTATCAGAAGGAGAACGAGTAATTGTAAACCCAGAAGTGATTCACGGAAATTCCTCAAGTTACGTAGTTGATAAAACATATATTGAATTTGTTAACTCATTCTCAAAATATACCTTTTATTATCCATTATTTAATGAAGATAAATTAAAAGTTATAATTAAAGAGCATAATGAAAGATTTAATATAAGAATTACAGAAGAGTTATTATTAGGAGAAAATAAGGATCTTCATAGCATAATATTTCATAATGAAAGAGGATTAGGTAATGCATTTTTAGAAGCTTTAAAAAGAAAATTAAGTCATGAAAGCTATGGGCTTTGGAGTTTAAAATTAGAATACTATTTTAACTTATTAATGGAGTTAGACGATTCAGAAATAGATGTTTCTTCTGTAATTGATTCTATGGATAAAAATAAAAAGAAGGCTCTAGCAGATTTTTCATTTAATAAATTAATACAGTGTAATTATAAAATAGATGATTTAAATTTTTTATACCGATTGAAGTATGTTCCCTATGAAATTCAAGGTGAGAATATATTTAACCCTAATGAAGATTCTAGGCTTATAGCCTATGATCCTAATTATTATGATAACCTTAATACATTTGATAGGTTAGAACAAATAAACAGAAGCTTTGATAACTTTGAGTTTAATAGTTACTATAGTAGGTTAATAAAAGAAGTTCCGTTTATATTTAAAAACTTTAATAGCATATTTACAATACAGCAATGGGAAGACATAATTGAGAAAAAATCCTCTGATATATTCATTTATTATTTCTCAAATTATATTTTAAGTAAAACTTCTAAAATGCTCGACTTCAACTCATTACATATTGCTCCAATAGTAGTTGAGAAGATATATGGGATTAATGTACCATACAACGAAAGAAATGAAAATGCAATATTCTCTGATGACTTCAAGGTAGATTTATTGCAATTCTATCTTGATTATATTAGTGAAAAAAATTCTACTCACTTTCATCTCATGCTGGATTTGTATTTTTATTTATCGCGTCAACAGGTTATAAGTAATAATAATATAAATCTAATAAATAAATTTAAAAATAAAGTTGCTGATGAGTTGTTGCAATATATGAATGAAGATATTTATAGGAATTTACTGTTAGAGAGATTAGAAGTATATTCCAGTATTGATAATTTTCATATATATGATTTGTTTTTTTATTCTACTAACAATAAAGAGTTAAGGGATATATTTACCGACATAATTATAAGAAATTATTTACAACTTTTAAGGTCTGAAAAGTTCTATATTAAATATTATGATTTAAAGGGCATAAAAAATTTATTAATGGCCATAGAAAATGCAAGAACAAATGAAATATACAAAAATAAGCTTTTTGTTGATTTTACTAAATGTTTTGATTTAGTGACTACTAATAATAATATTGATTGGAGCAAATACTTTTCAATATCTAAGAAGTTAAGATTTCATCTTGGAGTTCTATGCCTTGTAATTAAAGATTATGGATGGGATACTAATTTAGTAGAATACATACTAGACACGTATAGGCAGGTTAAGTTGCTTAATTTTGAAGGGCATAATCCCTTGTCTTGGGAGGAAATAGTTCAAGATACCATTGGAATACCCATAAAAGGCATTATAAAAAATGAGGAAATTATTACTTACCATATAGCAGAGTTACTTAAGGACATGGACAGCAGTTATGTTAGAGATTATATTAAGGTTATTGAAGGTAACCTAAGTTATTTTGAATTGGTATTATTTAGTATATCATTAAAAGATATTATAAATATTAAAAATAAACCATTAGATGATGTTAAGGGTATAAGCAGAGGCATAGCATTGTTAAATGCATATTTTCTTTTAAATAATGGTTATCCAATGGAAGGTCTTACGTATATCGATTATGCTGAGAATGTTTCTAGTAATAAAGGTATAAGTATTCATGATAATGATTATTTTAATTTGCTCAAGTATTACTGTTTCATCAATATAAAAGAGTATAAGAAGGCAATTGAAGCCGCAGATAAAATTAAAGATAAAAGAAAAAGCATTCCTAGAGTAGCTACAGTTCAATATTTTATGAAGAACTATGTCTTATCTAAGCAATTATTTGAGAGCCATTTTAATAATTATGATCCTGATATTGAAGCAATCGTTAATTATTCAGCGGTTTTAATATCTATGGGCATGAGTAAAGAGGCAATTAAGTGGTGTGAAAAATATATCCACCAATACAAAGATGATTATCTATTAAATGCTAATTTAGCTTGCGCCTATAACGATATAGATAATGTAAAAGCTTTATATTACTATAATGAGGCAAAGAGGCAAAATCCAAAGTATGAACCTGCAATATATGGAACGGTAGAAAATATTAATAGTATTATTAATGAAATACCAAGAGTATTAGATTCCCTTGAGGAATTTGATAAGAAGGGGAGTTTAGCTAAAGCTTTTACAGAAAATTCGCAGAAGGCTATAAAGATTTTAAGTAAAATAAATATTTCCGATGATGAAATTAAAATATTAAAGGATATAAATAAGGCTATTCAACTTGCTTCTGAGAAACCTGTAAATATTGAAAAATTAAGTGAAAATGAGTTAAGTGATATGCTTAAGGACTATCTTAAAATGTCTCTAGATCATTATGGATACGAAGTAACAAGAGAATCACCACAGGGATATGCTGCAAGTAATCCAGGGGAGTTAGACTTTTTTATATTTAAATCAGGAGAGGACTATATAAATATCGCAACTGGTGAAAATAAAGTATGGAGTCAAGATAAATTCAAAAAACAATTGGGGCAGCTTTTCGGTTACTTAAGAGAATACGGTGGGTTTGGTTTTACAATTATATTTAATAAAGAAGCGAGATTAGAAAATGTCTTAAGAGACAGGGAAACTATATTAGAAAATCTCTGTTTTGAAGATGAGGAAGGCAATGAGATATTTGAAAAAGTTAATCTTATGGTAGACATGGAGTGTTATGATCCAGCTCTAAAGGGTATTTTACTAACATCACATAAAAATCCAGAACTGGATGATTCCGTTGTAAGGATATATCATTTTGTTCTAAATGTTTCTAGACAAGAACGAAAAGACTTGGCTAAAATAGTAAGAAAAAAATAAACGAGTTTTTCTTATTCCTTGTAATAAACGTTTACAACACCTATTAATGTTTAGGCATTGTGGAGAAGAAGTATTGATTTGTTTTATAAAATTGAACATAGCTTCTTGCTTCACAGATGCAAGTAAGGCAGAGTATGAAATAGAAATATTTTTTAGTCTTTAAATTTAATTGTAGTGGGGGTAAACATGAATATACCAAGTATTTTAGCAAATGCAAAATTAATCAATCCACCGTACGGCATAGTTGAATTTTGCGAGAGCGTTAGTCCAGCAATTTGTGTTTATTTTTATGAGGATAAATGTGTTCAGCAATCCTATAGATTTAAGAATGATATATTTATTAATATAAAGGGGACATACTGGTTTAATTATGTTTCGCCACCTTATGGAGCAGAAACCTTTGGTGAGGTTATTGTACTAAGAATACTGCATGAACTTGGACATGTACAAAATAATCATGCTGGTACTTTGATAGATATTGGGAATAAGCTGCAGGAAGTCCAAGATAAAAATTTTGTTGAAAAGTGTGAAAATGAAGCGTGGAAATGGGCATTAGAATTTAGATATAATAATAATTTGATTTATAATAAACTCGTAAGTATTTGTACTGAGTTTTCTAATACATATCAGTATGTATATAAGGATTGGAAGGATGACTATAAAAATCAATTTAAATATAGATTTAATAAAGAGCCATCGGAGTCTTGTTTACTAATAGAAAAAAACAAATTTGATTATTTTGGGAAACTAATAAAGTGTCCATTGAATTATCGGATTTTATAGCATTTGAGCAATTTATTGAGGGGTTTCGATTGGGTTCAAGTATTATGCATACCTAAACCTTCCTGATTTACATTTTTCATATATTCACTGCTATAAATTTCGGATTAATAAAGTATACAATTTAAAAAACAATAAGGTGAGTTTTGTTGAATAAAATTTAAATTTATAGAATAAATATTCTAATTGAAATATTGCCGATATACCACAAATGTGATATAGTAAATTAACAAAAAAACATTGAATGCTTTATTAAAGGTGATATTAAGGAGAAACAAGATGAAGATAATCTTATATAATGGCAAAATTTATGTTGAAAAAGACAATTTTCAAAAATCAATTCTTATTGAAGATGGAATTATAAAAGAAGTTGGCACTAATGAAGAAATATTAAAAAATGAAGCTGATAGAATTATTAATTTAGATGGTAAAACTGTTTTACCTGGATTTAATGATAGTCATCTACATTTATTAGGAATTGGTAGTGCAATGTCGTCCTGTAATCTAACATCTGCAAGATCAATTGATAATGTTATAGAATTAGGAAGGGAGTTTTCAAAAGTTAATCCAGGGTTAATTGCTATGCAGGGCAGGGGATGGAATCAAGATTATTTCATAACTGGTGAACATAGAATGATAACTCGCCATGATTTAGACAAAATATCAACCGTAATTCCAATAGTGTTTACAAGGGTATGTGGACATGTGGCTACTGGTAATACAAAGGCAAATTGAATTATTAAAAGATGAAGTTGAAGCTGAAATGAAGGAACTTGAATTACAGTTGGAAGCTGCAGAGGCTAACGGCGATGAAGCAACAGTTTCAGCGTTAAAAGAGCAATTGGAAATCGTAAAATCAGAAAAAGATGAATATAAATTGCAATTAAAGGCAAAAATTTCAGAGATGCAACAAATAATGAAGGAGAAATATACTTTAGATGAATTAACTGAATTAGAAGAAGTTTCAGAGGCATTAGAATTCTTGGATGATGTTACTGTTATTCCTGTTGAAAATGTGCTTATAGGAAAAGGGGAAGCAAAATTTGATACACCTCCTGTTATTAAAGAAGGAAGAACTTTAATACCAGTAAGAGCAATTTCTGAAGCAATGGGCGCAGATGTAGCGT
Source organism: Tissierellia bacterium (assembly GCA_028709465.1). Classification (GTDB taxonomy): domain Bacteria; phylum Bacillota; class Clostridia; order Tissierellales; family Sedimentibacteraceae; genus Sedimentibacter. Next base: position 9,179 of record JAQVWY010000050.1, read on the forward strand.
GGAATGCAGAAGAGAATACAGTTACTATCACTAAAGATGATAAAGTTATAGTATTTAATCTTGCAGAAAATAAGGTCTATGTTGATGAAACAGAAATTATAATTGATGTTCCCGCAGAAGTTATGAATAACAGAACAATGGTTCCTCTTCGCTTTATTGCAGAGCAATTTGGATTAAATGTGGAATATGACGATGAAATGCAAACAATTGTAATAGAGTAATGTTAAGTTCTACAAAAGTAACTTTCTTAAAAAAATAAAACTGTATGATTTTCCTGAAAGTTCAAAGGTGTAACGGAATATAGGAATGAAGATGGAGATTAAAAGAATATTCGTTGAGATAATAGTAAAATAAAAGTATTTCGAAAATAAAGGAGGTCTAAATGAAAAAAATAATTATGTTTGGGAGCAGGCATTGACCAGATTGTGAACCTGCTAAAGAGTTTCTTTCAGAAAAAGGAATTGAATTTATATATCTTGATATTTCGGAAAATATGATAAACCTTAAACGTTTTTTGAAGTATAGAGATAATGCACTAGAGTTTAAAGAAATAAAAGAAAACGGCAGTGTTGGAATACCTTGTATAGTAATTAATAAGGGTGAAAAGATCATATTTGATTATAATTTGTTAGATATAAATAGTTTGAATGAAAGTGATTAATAAGGCGATTAGAGGAGCTATTCCTGCAGGTATTTCATTAGGGTTGTCTCCTCTTCATGTTTACAGATAAATCTCTCCATATTTGTTTAAACTTTAGTCAGCTTAAGAGATACCCATAATAGTATTTGGTAAATATTTTATTATGTTTCTTTTATATTATTAAAATGTCAGTGGGTGGTGTCAGTGGGGACGGTTCTTGGTGGAAAAAATCATTCAGAGTTTTCTCTGAATGATTTAATATATTATTGTATTTTTATTTTAAGTTTAATGCTGTATCAGTGGTCTTCATATCGACTTTTAATTAGTGTGATTTTTGATAAATTAATTCCAAATAATCATTTATTGGTTGAAATAGATAAAGTAGTTGATTTTTCATTCGTTTATGAATAACTAAAAGAAAAATTGACGTAGCTTTTCATTGGTTTTTAGGATTAAGACTTGATAAGACAAGGTTTATTTGACCTCTTGGCTAACAATTAGTATTATGAGGAGTTTTTATTTCACATAAATATTCATACAGTTCTTCAGGCATGCAATCCATAATATTTTTAGCGATTTGTTCGGGTGATACTATCATTCCGTTTTTAGCCCATTCTTCTCCGCTTTTTATTATGCCGTAAATAAAGAATTTTAGTTTGAATTTTAAATTTTCATCAACTGTATTAGTATTGTTTTTCTTTTTTATTATGTCCATGCAGTTTTTATAGCCATGTGAAAATATTATTTGAAGCAAGGAATTTTGCCCATCAAAATTGACTGCATTTATATAAAAATCTTTATCTTCTCTCATTACATTAAGAACTTCCAAACAAGTATCATACCAGGTATAATTATTCCCCAGATGTAAGTAGCATTTATCTGCATGCTTTGAATATATGAAATTAACTACATCATATTTATCCTTAAAATGATTATAAAAGGTTTGGCGTGTTGTTGAGCAATTGGAAACTATGTTATAAACTGTTATTTTCTTAAAGGGTTTAGTTTTCATCAGCTCTTTTAAAGAGTTTACTATAATTTCTTTAGTATTGTTACAAATAATCATAAACTCACATCCTTTAAATTTACAATTTTAAAAAAGTGTAAAGTAAATTTACAAAACAAATAATTGTAAATTTATAAATATTATATCATGATATATAATAAATGCAAACGTCAACATTACAGTTCGTATAAAATTTTAGTTAAGAAATTAACAAATGAAACTAGCTTATGAATAAATTTATTTAATACTGTAATGGTGATAATATTTTATATTTGGAGGATGATTTTTTATGAACAAAGAAAGTCAAGCTACTATTGTGATGGAAAAAACTTCCGTTGCTTCAATAGACGCAAATACTTGCGTAAATTGTGGCAAATGTGAAGATTATTGTCCTGTAGATGCGATTTCTGAAAAGCAGAAATCAATTTGTCATCTATGTCCAGATTGTACTGAAATGAATGCGATAACTCCTGATGAAATAATTGAAATGCAAAATGAAGGATGTACTTTATCATGCCCTCTTGGTTTAAGCCCACAAGGATACATTGGTCTTCTGAAAGATGGTAAAAGTAAAGAGGCTTTTGATCTTATATTTGATAAAATACCTTTACCTACTGTTTGTGGATATGTTTGTCATCATCCGTGCCAGGATGATTGTAAAAGAGGAAAGCTTGTTGACAGCTCTATAGAAATACGTGCATTGAAACGTTATATAAGTGAAAAATTTAGTGACTATCAGCCAACACCATATCCTGTGTTTAAACAAGAGCAGATAGCTGTAATTGGAGCAGGACCTGCAGGTTTGACAGCTGCACACTTGTTATCTAAAAAAGGATACAAGGTAACTATATTTGAGCAGGGTAGTGAACCTGGTGGAATGCTTTTAAAGGGAATTCCTGAATTTAGAATTGATAAAGATATGGTTAGAAATGACATTGCAAGATTGGAAAAGGCAGGCATTAAAATAATCTGTGATGTTAAAATAGGTCATGGCTCAAAAGTGGATGATTTACTAAAAGATTATGATAAAATTATTGTTGCTTCTGGAAATCAGTTGCCAAAAATTCTTCCAATAGAAGGACATCGTACGGAAAAAGTATTTTATGCAGTAAGTTTAATGGAAAAAGTAAATGCAGGACAAGAAGTTAAGTTGTCTGGTAACGGAGTTGTAATAGGTGGAGGTAGTGTGGCAATAGATACTGCCAGAACAGCTTTGAGGCTTGGAGCCGATAAAGTAACTTTAATTTGTCTTGAAAGTGGCGATAAAGTACCTGCACATGAATGGGAACTTGAAGAAGCAAAAGAAGAAGGTATTGAAATAATTGAAGGTGTAACACCTACAAGGTTTGTTGGTCATACTGCACAATTAGAAGGTGTTGAGTATGCTGAAATAGAAAATCTTGATATCAATACTTTCAAATATGATAAGAAGGCTGGTACGGAAACTGTTTTACCTGCTGATTTTGCTATTGTAGCAATTGGGCAAAAATCGGATTTTGCATGGCCTGAAAATGATAACATAGTATTTGCAGGAGATGTTGTTTCAAATAAATGTTCGGTTATTGATGCAATGGCATCTGGACGAAAAGCAGCTTTGGAATTAGATGATGAGATCAATAAAAGACATTATTCTGAATATGAAGTTGACCGTGAAGTATCTCCTGGAGATTTAGCTTATAAGATATATCCAGCAGTTAGAATGAAAGCAGATTTTCCAAAACTTCCAAAGCAAGATGTTAATGAAAGAATTAAAAATTTCGACCTTGTTGAGTTTGGATTTTCAGATAATGATGCTAAATTAGAAACATATAGATGTTTAAGTTGTGGATATCATTTTGTGGATGTTGACAAATGCATAGGTTGCGGTGTTTGTCAGAAGATATGTCCTAAAGGCAATGTAATATCTATGGTTGCTGTATCGGATAACCAGGAGGTGAAATAAGATGAAGAAACATGATATTATAATAGTTGGAGCAGGTGTAGGTGGCTCAACAGCTGCATATTTTATGGCTAAATCAGGACTTAATGTTTTAATGGTAGAAAAAGATCAATTTCCTCGTGATAAACCATGTGGTGATGGTCAGGTACAAAGTATTCATCCATTGCTGAAATCTATGGGGGTATATGATAAAATAGAAAAGTATGGGTACAAATGTCCAGGTACAATGATAAGCGATATGGATGAAAATTCTTGTGTCTTTAATTATCCTGAAGGTGATTTTGCATTTTGTACTCCAAGGTATATTTTTGATGACATTATAAATAAAGCTGCTTTAAAACAAGGTGTTGACTATATAGATAATTTTGAAGTTATTGAAGTTATAATGGAGCGTGGTAAAGCTAAAGGAATTCGTGGTATTCAAAATGGTAAGTTTGTTGAATTAGAAAGTAATATAGTTGTGCTTGCAAATGGAGCTCACTCAATGTTATCCAGACAGATGGGATTTTATGAAGAAGATCCAGAATATGTTTTTTATGGTCTTCGTGGTTATTTTGAAAATGTTAGAGGAATGCAAGATGTTATTGAATTTCATTATCCAGATGAAATGTTTATTCCTTCAGGATATATTTGGATATTCCCAATGTCTAAAACAAAAGCAAATGTTGGTGTTTTCATAACTGAAAAATCTTTGCAAGGTACTGGCATGACTTCGGAAGAATTGTTATGGTGGTGGAGAGATAATAAGAAAATTGGAAAAGAGCGTCTTGGAGAAGCAGTACCTATTGGTAACCTTAAAGGTTGGAGACTGCCATCAGGAAATAAGCAAAAGGTATATGGTAATGGTGTTATAGCTGTAGGTGATGCAGGAAATATGATTGAATCACTATATGGTGGTGGCCTTCCACATGCAATGATAGCTGGAGTTTGTGCTGCTAAAGCTTGTGCTGAATCTATTGCTGCTAATGATTACTCTGAAGAGTTCTTAAAACGTTACAGCGACTATGTAGATAAAGAACTTGGAACAGGATATAAATCCTCTGAAATGATAAGAAACATGATATTTAGTTCTACAAAAGATATAAAAGATTTAGTAGAATTTACAAATAAAAATCTCAAAGGCGTTCGTTGTTCGGGTGGAGATGGTATGGGTAGATTTTTAGTACAAGAAAGAGGTTACAAAGGTCCAACTAAGGGCGTATACAACAAATAAAATGTTTAATTAAATTTTTGAAATATTTTACATAAGGAATAGCTAATTTATTGGCTATTCTTTTTGGTGTGCCCAGCATGGGCCACAGCTTTAAACGTTCTATCTCATCATTGTTACTCTCTTTGTATAAATGATATAAAATGATTGAACAATTTGGCTTTTTATTATTTCTTCAATTTTCAATATTTCTCTTAAAAACAAAAGGCGCAAATTAGAATCAAATTTTATTAAAGCTTCTAACTTACTTAATTGCGTACCCGTTTTACCAAATTAATAATAAGGAATGAATTGTTTGAACAAGCATATAATTAATTAAATATAGAAATTTCTAAAGGAAGGTTTTGATCTTAATCAAAAATTTACATGGTAAAGATTAAATTTATGGGGATGTTGTATGAGGAAATTATGGAGCTTGAAAAACAACTTTGCCCGTGCTTGTCACCACGTATTAACTTATTTAAGAGTTGAAATTTCAATGGTTACAGTACACAAAATTAATTGAAACGTACTTTTTATTAATAAATTAACTTATTAAAAGGCTGCTTGTGCCTGTTTTTAGGAGGATTCTCAGGCACAGGCAGCCTTTAGACAATTGACATGAAGAACAAACAAATGGGAGCAGAGGCAATTTAGATAAATTAAAGCAACATAAACTAATTAATTAAGCATATTTAGAGATATCTTCCAATATATATTATTAACACATTATGGTGGAAATAGATATGTATAATGTAAGGTACTGTAATATTCGAGGGACTACATATCCTGTGAGGGTATAGAGGGATTGAAAAATGGATATATTCTATTAAATTTAATTGCGCTTTTATGTAAAACAAAACTAATATATTAAAAAAGTGTACAAGTAATTTTAAAGATGACCTAATCTTATCTAAATATATGATTGTTTTAAAAGATGATAATTTTAGATCAAAACTTTTATTAAGTAGAATTGAATTACCTTCAAATTCAAACGGAGTTTTTGCTTTTCGGAGGTTTCTCTGTAAACAACTTATTTATAATGTAGAGGGAAAAAACCTCTTACGGCGATAATGGGGGGACTTTCAAAAGGTCAAGAGTTTTTTGAAAATAATTATAATTATTTATCAAAAATTTATAATTATCAATATCACCTGAAATTTTTGGGGGTAAGCCCAAAAAGTCAACCCTTATCAATTTGCGGTTGAATAAACACTTTCAGAGTTTCTGAAAGTAAATATATTTAAAAAAGGAGGAACAATTTATGGAATTGACGGTTAGACCAAGTTTATTATGGTTTATTGGGGCATATGCAGTACTTATGGCCCTTATGGCAATCTATTATTCAAAGGCAGTTAAAACAAGTGATGATTTTATTTTAGCTGGCAGGGATCTTGGCAGTTTTGTATTAGCTGGAACATTAATAGCAACATGGTGTGGTAGTGGAACAGTTACAGGCGGGCCAACATCTCTTGCTTATACTTATGGATTATGGCCAGCGATATTATTTGGCGTACCAAGTATAATTGGTATTCTAATTATGTATGTAATAGCTCCAAAAGTAAAAGATTATGGAAAATATACAGTATCAGAGTTGTTGGAAATTAAATATGGACCAACTGCCAGAGTGATTTCATCAATAATAATAATACTTGCATTTGTTGGAATAGCTGCATATCAATATACAGGTTTAGGTTATGTATTGAATGTGTCTACTGGAATATCAGTTGAATTAGGAACGATAATTTCTGCAGTGTTAATGATCTTCTTAGCTTTATCAGGTGGATTAAAATCGGTGGCACCAACTGATGCTGCAAGTGCAGTTATAATGTTAATAGGTTTATTAATAGCAGTTCCAAGTATAATTAATATTGCTGGGGGATGGAGCAATGTTGTAGCAAATGTTCCACCTGCACATAATACACTTACAGGTGGTTTAAGTGCTATAGGAATGCTTGGTTTTTACCTACCTTTATTTATGCTTCTTTTAGGGGATCAAAATATGTATCAGAGATTAGCTGCTTCTAGGAATAGTGAGACATCTAAAGTTGCAATATTTGGATGGTTAATAGGCTTGATAATAATAATGCCTTGTGTATCATTATTAGCTTTTACAGGAAGATCATTATTTCATGATATTCAACCAGGAATGGCAATAATAAGTACTACTACCGTATTGCCGGTTTTTGTAGGAGGTTTATTGCTTGCTTCGATAGCTGCATTTATAGTAACAACAGGAAACTCATACCTTTTGTCCTGTGCAACAAATGTTACTTATGATATTTACGTCAAATATATAAAGCAAGATGCTAATGATAAGCAAAAATTAGTATTTACAAGATTATTAGTTGTTATTCTCGGTGCATTAGCATATATATTAGTACAATTTTTCCCAAGTATTCTTTCTTTACAAATGTATGCATATACATTATATGGGGCAAGCTTAACACCAGCTATGTTAGCTGTATTCTTCTGGAAAAGGGTTAACAAAGTAGGTGGAATAGCATCTATGGTTACAGGAGCTGTATCTACTTTAATATGGGAAATACCTTTAGCTAAACCACTTGGAATTAACAGTGTAATTGTTGCTCTACCTTTGGCGGTAATTGCTTTATATCTTGGAACTGTTTTAACATCAAAAAAAGATACTAAGATTGAATCAATATAATAATTAAAAACTGTAAAATTTACACAAGGGGAAAAGGTTATCCAGTTATCTATACAATAAAAAATAATAAGGAGGAAAATAGAAATAAATGAATAATAAAAAATATATAATTTGCGGTAAGTTTTTTGATGGAGTAAATGAAGAATTAAAGGAAAATATTAAAATTATAGTAGAAGATGAGAGAATAATAGCTGTAGGCAGTGATTTGGAATGTCCAATGAATGCAGAAGTTATAGACTTATCTCATTTAACAGTAACTCCTGGACTTATTGATGCACATGTTCATTTTGATTTCATAGGACCTACTGCATTTAGTACTTATGCAATAAATGAAACAGATGAAATGAAGACATTAAATATTTTATATTGTGCACAAAAATCACTAGAAGGTGGATTTACAACAGTAAGACTAGTAGGAACAGGATTAAATTCATATGGTGCTATTGATATGAAGAATGCTATAGATAAAAAAAGGTTTATGGCATCTAGACTTATTGTATCACCACATTTTCTTGGAACAACTGGCTCCCACGGTGATTTCTCAGCTTTTGCTAGTTCCAATCCAGTATTGTCAGATAAAATTGAAGATTCCTATTTGACAATGGGTAATGGCGTTGATTTCTTTAAAAAGGCAGTTAGAAAAGAAGTAAAATATGGTGCTGATTTTATAAAAATTATGGCCACAGGAGGGTTTGCTTCCCCTAATGATGCACCAGATGATATGCAGCTTGATAATGATGAATTAAGGGCTATAATAGAAACTGCAAAACAATTGCATGTACCTGTAACAGCTCATGCTTATACATCTGAATTGATTGATAATCTAATTAATATGGGAATTACAGGTGTTGAACATGGGTCTCTTATTAAAGAATCTACAGCTAAACTTATGGAGGAAAAGGGAGTATATTTAGTTGCTACGTTCATGCCATATGAAGAGGTTGTTAATTTAGATGAAGAAAAGCTTGCTTTAAAACATAAACCGTTTAGAGAAAAGCTTGAAAAATTTGGCGAACAGTTAAGAGAAACAAGAAAACTTCTGGTAGACTGCATTATAAATAGCAATATGACTATAGGATATGGTACAGATATAGTAGCAGTGTATGATAATTTTGATTGTTGGAGAGAATTTAAAGCTTGGAGGGATAACGGAATTCCAGCATTAAAAACCTTGAAAGCCGCTACCAGTGTTAATGCTAAAATAGTTGAAAGACCTGAAATAGGTAGTTTGGAGGTAGGTAAAATAGCTGATATTGTTGGATGGAGCAGGGATATATTAAATGATAGCGAAGCAATTTCTGCTTGTGATTTTGTTATGAAGGAAGGCGTTGTTTGTAAAAGATAATCACTCAAGGCTAGCCGTGCCTGTCACTCTTGGTATAGACGATAGCTTCTGCGTATGCAGATGCAAGTAAGGCAGAGACGTAACTAGGTTGGAATGCGAGTAGAGGTAAATTAACTGTTTTACTAACAGCTGCATTACCTATAATAGAATTTAGAGGAGCTATTCCTGCAGGTATTTCATTAGGGTTGTCTCCTCTTCATGTTTACAGATAAATCTCTCCATATTTGTTTAAACTTTAGTCAGCTTAAGAGATACCCATAATAGTATTTGGTAAATATTTTATTGTGTCTCTTTTATATTATTAATATTAGAAAAACAAGTATACCAATTACTACATTGAAGTCCTAATTTTTCTTGTTCGTTAAATCTAATCATAGCATCATTAACATTATGAGGTGTTGGAACTATCACGGGATTACCTGGAGTCCAATTAGCAGGTGTATATGCATTATATTTAGACGTTACTTGAAGTGAATCTATAACTCTTAACAATTCATATGTGTTTCTGCCACAAGATACCGGATAAGTTATAATAGCCATTATTACCTGTGAAGGACTTATTATAAATGCATCTCTTACACTACTCTCATAAATGTTGTCGGGATTTACCATTCCATATTTTCTTACAACTTCAGCATTCCTATCTTCCAATATGGGGAATGGTATCATTATACCTGTAGTATTATATATATCTAAAACCCACCCAATATCAGAATAATTATTATCTATCGTAATACCTAAAAGTTCAACATTTCTTTTTACAAATTCTGGATACATCTGTGCAAATGAAATTAATTCTGTAGTTGCAACAGATGCAAAATCTCCAGGTTGACTAAATAACAATACCCATTTACCTCTGTATTGAGATAATGTAATTACTCCCTGTGTTGATAATGCTGTAAAATCAGGTGCAATTCTACCTATAGTAATACAGTCTGAACTTTGCATTCCATTATTAGAATCACTTTTATTTATCATAAACAAAATCCTCCTAAATTTCTTTTAATTTAATTATTATATGAGTCTGATTTGTAATTGTTATTAAGTAATCTGATTATGATTATAAAGTAAATAAATGGGGTATAAAGATGTGCATAAATCCGATAAAATTAATAAGAATTGGCCAATAGAAAATGTTATGGTTGAAGATAAGGTTAAAAGTTTTTATTTTTATGTGCAGAAAGATATAGCAATGGCTAGGAATGCAAATTATGGTTTTATGATATTGAATGGTGCTGAAAAGCGTACGTGATACGTGCTTGTGAAACCCCCGAAAAACTCATATTTTTCAATTTTTTAAACCATGAAACCCGCATGGTTCTAGCGTGATCCAAAAGGGTTCTTATTCGGAGGTTTTCTAGGCACTAACTTATTATGAAATCAATGAGATTCTGTTATTGCTTTGATATCTTGCAATAAGGGTATAATTGTTGAGTGATCCGTAAAGTCTACTTTTTGCCCATAGGTTTCAATCATTGCTTTTTCTTCGCTGCTCATATCAGATTCCGGCTTTTTGCGAAGCATTTTCATCATCATGCCCATCATGGTACGGTGAATGAAATTCATGTTAGCGTAATCCATCCCACCACGTAAATGATAAATTTTAATTTTTTCCCGCATTTCGGGTGTAAGGACACGAAAGAGTGCATTGCGGATAGCATCAATATTCTTTTGGTCTGTTACATCAGCCGCACCTACGGTAAAAAGAAAGATTGCTTTGCTGCTGATGCTGCTAAAGTTCTTAGTAATGAAAGAAATGCCATTAACACCGCCTGCATACAGCCCGCCGCCATAGACAATCACATCATATTCATGTAATGCAGCGGGTTTGGTTTTATCGGCTTCCAGCAGGGAAGCATTCAGTTCTTCTGCAATCCACCGAGCATATTTTTCAGTAAAACCATATTTTGATTTATATATTACTGCAATTTTCTTCATTGTCATTTTCCATCCTTTTCATGTTTTCAAACAGTGTTTCGAAGGTTTGCCTGCAACTTTCCAGCAGTTCGGGATGAATATCGGAAAAAAGTTTCTGCAAAAAGTTGTTGCCTTTGTCCTCAAACTGTGTGAAAAATCTGTAAGTTTTAGGAGTTAGGGCTACAGCCAGATTTCGTTTGTCTTGTGGATTGACGGTAAGCTCCACATATCCTTTGGATGCCAGCACATCCAGCATCTTGCGAACATTTTGCCGTGTGCTGCTGATGTGGGCAGCTACTTCGGTAACAGAGGGCTGTTCCTTGCCGAGATTATGTATCATGATCAGCAGGAACCACTGCTTTAGTGTAATCTCATTTAAATATTTATCTCCCAATGTTTGCAGCTTGTTTGACAACAAAAAAATACTGCCAAACAGATATTGCTTTGTTTC
>JAQVWY010000051.1 GCA_028709465.1 Tissierellia bacterium
TGGTATATACCAGCCAGTTGTTGAGCCAGGGTGCTTTTCACCATTTACATCCAGTTCACTAATGTGGAGCGACAAATGGCCAATAAAACCGGATATTGTTTTAGAAGGTGGCAATTTATCTTTTGACAAAAATACAAACTTTTATTCGGAATTCCCGGATTTACAACTATTAACGACGAGTAAAGATTTTGGAATTGGGAAACCCCTAGATACAATTAGTATGACTAGTTCTGCAACAGCACAAGCAGCGTGGATTGGCGCAAACATTATGCACCATTATCCCGACTTTTGGCCGGAAACTATTAGAGCATTAATAATTCATTCGGCTGATTGGACTGAAACAATGAAAAAGGAATTATTTAATAATAAACAACCAAACAGATCCGATTACCGAAAATTATTAAGAACCTGTGGTTATGGTATACCGGATTTTGCAAAAGCTGTGTGGAGTGCATCAAATAGAGTTAACTTAATCATTGAAGATGAAATTCAACCATTTCAGAAAAAAGAAAATAACAGCATTACTTCAAAAGAGATGCACGTACATAATATCCCTTGGCCAGATGATGTGCTGCTAAACTTAGGAGATGAAAAAGTAAAAATGAGGGTTACCCTTTCTTATTTTATAGAACCGGGACCTGGGGAAATAGGTTGGAAAGATAAGTATCGATATCCTTCATGTGGCTTACAATTTGATGTCAATAATCCAATGGAAGATTACAAGAACTTTACAAAAAGAATAAATTTGGCCGCAAGAGATTACGAGGAAGATAAAGGCAATGTTAAAAACGATAGTGAACGCTGGATTATTGGCACAACAAATAGAAATGTTGGTTCTATTCATTCAGACATCTGGGAAGGGACAGCAAGTGAATTGAGCCAGAGCAACAAAGTTGCTATATATCCAATAACAGGATGGTGGAAACTTAGAACAAATTTGAAAAAATGTAACTCAAAAATCAGGTACTCACTAATTGTAACTATAGAAGCCCCGGAAAGTGAAATTGATTTATACACAGTAATTAAGAACAAGATTGAATCTGAGATAAGCATTCCAAATCGCACAGCGATTACTACTGAAGTTACTGTTTGATGCAATGTAGTTGGAGTAAGGGATAAACAGAGAAATTGTATGACAATATCATTACAAAATTAATATATAGCATAGGAGAAGATTAGCTTCTGCGACATATTGCATATATTTATCCCTACCTGATAATCGGGCGAGCCGTGAGTATGGTCTATGGATACCGACCACAATATGTAGCATAAAACTGAAGAAAATAAAAATTTTATGCAAGATGTAATAAAACAATAAATTAATCGACGTGATTATGTGTAAGGGATAAGCAAAACACAAGATGTAGCAGAAGGCAAAAACATCTTATGCAAGATGTGACAAAAGTGTCAAAAAACCACAAATTCCTGCGAAGCCGTGAGTATGGGGAATGGATAAACGGCTAACAGTTGGACAGTTGGTCTGTTGGAAAGGAAAGGCATATGTATGCTGATACTAATAAATTAATAGTTTGGCAAAAAGCTCATGAATTAGTATTAAAAACATATGAGATAACAAAAGACTTTCCAAAAGACGAGCAGTTCGGCTTAACTTCACAAATTAGAAGGGCGGCTGTATCCATTCCAAGTAATATTGTAGAAGGTAAAGCACGAGGATCCAACAAGGAATACAAAAGATTCTTGTTAATGGCAAGGGGATCTTTAGAAGAAGTAAAATACCAGTTGTTCTTAGCAAAAGATTTGAATTACATAGATGAAGAAAAGTATAAAGGTGTATTGAACTTAGCGATGGAAACTGGGAAATTGTTGGCTGGTTTAATTAAGAAATTGGATTAGGCTTTAACCTTTCCAACTTTCTGCTTTCCAACCTTCCAACTTAAACGAAGGAGGCACGACTGAGTTGTCCGATAGAATCTACCTCTCATCACCTCACATGAGTGATGAAGGTTATGAAATGCAATATATAAAGGAAGCTTTTGATACCAATTGGATTGCACCTCTGGGACCAAATGTAAATGGCTTCGAGCAGGAACTAGCCGCCAAAGTTGGAGCAAAACATGCAGCGGCATTATCTTCTGGGACAGCTGCTATTCAGATGGCACTTAAGGCAGCTGGTGTTGGTGAAGGAGATATCGTCTTTTGTCAAAGTCTTACTTTTTCCGCTACAGCTAATCCGATTATTTATCAGAATGCAACCCCTGTATTTATAGATAGTGATTATGAAACTTGGAATATGGACTCCAATGCATTAGAAGAAGCCTTTAAGAAATATGGTGATAGAGTAAAGGCTGTTTTAGTTGTTCATTTATATGGTCTATCAGCAGATATGGATCAGATTATGGCTATTTGTGAGAAATATAATGTGCCGGTTATAGAGGATGCCGCAGAGTCTTTGGGTACCTATTATAAAGGTAAGCATACCGGCACATTCGGTGACTATGGAATATACAGCTTTAACGGCAACAAGATTATTACCACTTCAGGTGGTGGGATGCTTGTATCTAATAATGAAGAGAAAATCAAGAAGGTTAGATTCTGGGTCACTCAAGCCAGGGATCAAGCAAGGCATTATCAGCATAGCGAATTAGGATTCAATTATCGCATGAGTAATGTTGTCGCTGGGATTGGCAGAGGGCAATTAAAAGTATTAGTCCAGCGAGTTGTCAAGAAAAGATATATATTTGATTTTTACAAAAGACAACTGGGTGGGCTTGATGGTGTTCAGTTTATGCCCATTAATGAATGGAATGAACCCAATTGCTGGCTAAGCTGTATGACTTTAAATGGACAAGTCAAGCCGATTGATATTATGGAGGCTCTTGAAAAAGAAAACATCGAAACAAGACCCATCTGGAAGCCCATGCATATGCAGCCGTTCTTTGAAAAGTATGATTATATCGGTGGGAATGTGAGCCAGAAGCTCTTTGAAAACGGCGTTTGTTTACCATCTGATACCAAGATGACAGTTGGGGATCTTAATAGAATTTGTGGAGTTATAAAAGGGTTGTGGAAGAATAATGGATGACAAAAATAATTCCAACTTTCCAACTTACCATCTTTCCAACAAAAAATCTATATACAGTAGATTTTTCAAAAGACCAATGGATTTTATCTTATCATTATGTGCAATTGTTGTGTTAGCGCCTGTTTTGCTGATAATAGCAATATTGGTTAGAGCCAAGCTAGGCAGTCCAGTGTTGTTCAAACAGAAACGCCCGGGTTTAAATGAGAAAATATTTACTCTTTATAAATTTAGAACGATGAAGGATGAGAGGGATGAGAATGGAGAGTTATTGCCTGATGGTATTCGCTTGACAAGGTTTGGAAAGTTTCTAAGGAGCACTTCGCTTGATGAGTTGCCTGAGCTGTTTAATATTATCAAGGGCGATATGTCAGTTGTGGGACCGAGACCTTTATTGATTGAGTATCTTCCACTTTATAATAACCATCAAAAGCGGAGACACGACGTAAGGCCGGGCCTTTCTGGACACGCCCAAGTGAATGGTCGAAATGCTATTAGCTGGGAAGATAAATTTAGTCTAGATGTCGAGTATGTAGATAATGTTAGCTTTATTGGTGATTGGAAAATTATATTTTTAACTCTTAAGAAGGCTCTCATGAGGGAAGATATTAATTCCGAAACCGCTGCAACGATGGAACTGTTCAAGGGAACTGTTAGTGCAGAAGAAAGAGTGAACATATGATAAGCAAAAATAAACTTCTAATAATTGGGGCTAGCGGTCATGGCAGAGTGGTTGCAGATATTGCTATCAAAATGAATAGATGGCAACAAATTGCTTTTCTAGATGATGATGAAGAAATTCAATCACCGATACGAGTAAAGGTTATTGGGAAATCAAATGATGCCTTTACATATATTAACGATTACGACATCTTTGTGGCAATAGGCAACAATAAAACGAGAGAGAAAATTCTAACCCAGCTTGAAATGGCAGGCGCAAACATTCCTACATTAATTCATCCTAGTGCAATTATCGGGGAAAAGGTTGAAGTGGGAATAGGGACAGTTGTGATGGCCGGAGTGATTATCAATTGTTGTAGCACTATAGGTGAGGGCTGCATTGTTAATACAGGTGCGGTAATCGATCATGATAATGTGATAGAAGATTATGTGCATATATCGCCGGGGACGCGATTAGCTGGAACAGTAAAAGTTGGGCAAGGATCCTGGCTAGGTATAGGTAGTGTAGTTAGTAATAACGTAAACATCTGCAGTGGTTGTAAAGTTGGTGCAGGTGCTGTGGTGGTTAGGGATATAACTGAACCTGGTACTTATGTTGGGGTTCCGTCGAGGAAGATAGATCAATAGTTTATTAAGGGAGGAAAGTCAATGGAGCTATTCTTCAAATTATTATTCTACATAAGTGCATTCATTATTGTTTGGGCGATGGTGGGATATCCATTGTCATTAAATATTATCGGAAAGATATATAAGTCAAGAAAACTGCTAAAAGATTATACTAATCAACCAACTGTAACCGTTATGGTTGTAGCACATAATGAAGAAAAAGTAATTCTTGAAAAGCTTCATAACATCATTGAACTTGATTATCCAAAAGAAAAAATTGAGTTTTTAATTTCTTCGGACAATAGCACTGATAGAACTAATGAAATCGTTAAGGATTTTATAGCTGAACATCCTGATTTTAATATTAGGCTTTATGAAGTAAAAGCACGTATGGGTAAAACTAATGCTCAAAACGAAGCACAGAAGACTGTTATAACAGAATATCTTGTCATGACAGATGCGAACTCAATGATGGATAAAAATGCTGTTAAAGAATTAATGGCAGCATTTACGTCTGAAGACATTGCCTATGTTTCAGGCAGACTTTCAATAATAAATCAAGAAGCTAGTGATATCAGCAATGCGGAAACAAGTTATTGGGATAGTGATTTAGCTGTTAGAGAAATCGAAGGTAAGATACAGACTATTACTGCTGGTAACGGGGCTTTGTACGCTTGCAGAACAAAAGACTATTATGACTTTAATCCTATTCAATGCCACGATAGTGCAATGCCGCCTTTATATGCTTTAAAAGGTAAAAGAGCTATTGCTAATCATGATGCAATAGCATATGAAAAGGCTGGAGAAATAATAGAAGACGAATTTGGACGCAAAGTGAGGATGAACCGAATATTACTTAAATATATTTTGCCGGATATTAGAATTTTAAATATATTCAAGTATACGTGGTTCTCATATTTTTATTTTGGTCACAGAACATGTAGATATTTATTGTGGATTTCTCACTTAAGCTTATTGATAACAAGTGCGTTACTTATCCAAGAGTCATGGTTCTATTTAGTGGTTTTCATTGGACAAGTACTCTTTTATTTATTGGCGTTTGTTAGAGCTATTACGAAGATAAAAAATAAATACTTAACAATGATTTATTATTACACAGTAACAATTATAGCTCAGTGGGTTGGTGTATATAACATATTAACTGGAAAGGCAAAGCCTTTTTGGGAAAAGGCTGAAAGTACTAGATAAGAGGGAGAGGCAAGATGAAAATAACAATCGCAGGGACAGGTTATGTAGGATTATCTAATGCAATTCTTTTAGCTCAACACAATGAAGTTATTGCATTAGATATTATCCGAGAAAAAGTAGATATGATTAACAATAAAAAATCTCCCATCATTGATAAAGAGATTGAAGAATACTTAAAAACTAAAGAATTGAATTTGATAGCAACAACTGATAATTATGTGGCATTTAAAGACGCAGAGTACGTTATTATTTCTACACCTACCAACTATGACACAGAGAAAAACTACTTTAATACAAGAACAGTGGAAGCTGTTATTGCGAATGTACTATCTATTAATCCAGATGCAGTGATGGTTATAAAATCTACAGTACCTGTAGGTTATACCGAAAGAGTGAAAGAAATGTTTGAAACAGATAACATTATCTTCTCACCGGAGTTCTTGAGAGAAGGCAAGGCCTTATACGATAATTTATACCCATCAAGGATTATTGTAGGAGAACAATCAGAACGAGCTAAAGTCTTTGCAAATCTATTGGTAGAGGGTGCTATCAAAGAAGATACTTCTGTTCTATTTACAAATTCAACCGAAGCAGAAGCTATTAAGCTATTTACTAATACATATCTCGCCATGCGTGTAGCTTATTTCAATGAGCTTGATTCATATGCTGAAGTTAGAGGATTAAATACACAACAAATTATTGAGGGTGTTTGCTTAGATCCGAGAATTGGTAATCATTACAATAATCCTTCATTTGGGTATGGTGGATATTGCTTACCTAAGGATACCAAACAACTATTAGCCAACTATGCAGATGTGCCTCAAAATATCATGTCAGCTATTGTAGACGCCAATAGAACCAGAAAAGACCATATTGCTGAAATGATTATTAAGAAAGACCCGAAGATTGTTGGAGTTTATAGACTTACAATGAAGTTGGACTCGGATAACTTTCGTCAATCTGCTATCCAAGGCGTTATGAAGCGTATTAAGGGAAAAGGTATTGAAGTAGTTGTATATGAGCCAACACTTGATACTGATGACTTTTATAATTCAAGAGTAATTAGAGATTTGGATGTATTTAAGGAAATAACTGATGTAATTGTTGCAAACAGATTGTCTGATGAGATTAAAGATGTAGTGGACAAGGTGTATACGAGGGATTTGTTTAGTAGGGATTAATAACACTCCTTTAAAATATTTTGAAGGAAAATTAAGATATTATTCAATTATTTTATTAAATAGAGAACAAAAATTTCAATAGTAAGACTTTAGTTGCGGTGGCATACCAGCATCAGTTATTTTGCATAATAAGTTGGTGATTTTAGTTTTAATCTCATAAAAATCTAGAATTGACCAGCAAACGAATTATAAATCGAATATCAAGCTAATCTACCGCAGATATGGCGCCTCATAGAAATAAAGTTAATGAGAGGAACTGAAAAAATGATAGACTATACTTTTACCAAATTTTTTTTAAAAATGAGACATGTTATGTTCATTAACTCTTCCGTTTGCAAAAGACCGGTAGATATATCATTTTACCATGGTATAAATGAAGCGGAAGACCAACTGCCTGAATCGATATTATGCAAGGTGAAAATTAGGAAACAGCAAAATACCTTGATTAATGACCTGACGCTAGAACAGGATGCCTTGTGGAGTTGCATTAGCAAAAATTTCAGATACGAAATTCGCAGAGCAGAAAAAGAGCAAGTGGTATTTAGTTTTTTTAAGGGAAGGGAAATAGAAAACGAAATGATAGAACAGTTCAAAGACACTTATAACAATATGTTTTTGAATAAAGGAATGAGTAATAAATTTAACACAAAAATGGTTAATAAACTTATTGAAGACGATTCGGTGGTGTTTACAGTTGCTTATTATGAAAACTGTCCGTGGGTGTTTCATGCTTATATAATTAGTAAAGAGGATGCTTGTCTATTATATTCAGCTTCTAACCTATTGAAGGGAAAAGACTTATCTAGCTTAATCGGAAGAATGAATAAATGCCTACATTGGAAAGACTTTCTATTACTCAAGGAAATGGGCATTAAGCGGCTTGATTGGGGTGGTATATCTAGTATAACTAAACCAGATGGGATAGGCGCTTTTAAGATGAAGTTTGGAGGCAATCCTATATCGTATGAGAACTTAATTTCGGCAGAGTCGCTTATCGGTCAAGTGGTGCTGCATATAGCCAGAAACAGGCTTAAATAAATTTTGACTTACATTTGGAGAGTACAGATGAAGATAACTATTAATGCAGATGATTTTGGAATTTCGAGAACAGTAAACTCCGCTATATGTAAATGTTTTCAGGAAAAAATTATTGATCGCACAACATTAATGGTGAATATGCCGTATACAGATGAGGCAGTAGAACTAGCTCGGCAGAACGGATTTTTTGATAAAGTGGGTTTGCATTTTAATATAATAGAAGGATTGCCATTGTCAAAACTCTGTGAGTCGACATTGCTCTGCGATGGTGATGGCTATTTTACAGGTAGCTTCCATCGAAATCAAATGATGCGATTATGGATATGCAAAAGAATGAAAAAGGCACTTATAGCTGAAGCCGAAGCACAAATTGAAAAATATATAGCGTATGGATTTCAGTTAATGCATATCGATTCTCATCAACACGTTCATACTGATTTAAGCGTTTATAAAGCTATTAAACCCCTGCTTATAAAATATGGTTTTAAATCGATTAGAGTATCGCGGAATATTCCCCACACTGAAATTCATGCACTAAAAAGATTATATAAGTCATACTTGAATAATTCTATTCAAAACCTTATGTATTTAGCCGGGGATAGAATAAGGACTAAAGAATATATGGGTTCATTAGAGGATTTTAGAAAATCATCGAAAGAAAAGTACAATGATGGAAATTACGAGATTATGATACATCCAACCTTAACTGATAAAGGGATGTTGACGGATAATTTTAGCAAAATTGATATAAGAGAGCATTTAAAAAAAGATACAATAGCAAATTATATTTGTGCTACTTATTATCTATATCCACGAGAAAGCGACAATGAAAGAACGTATTTTGAAAGTGTAAGAAATCGGAGATGTAATTATGAGGATACTGCATATTAATTCATATTATATCAGTAGCATATTATATAAAAATCTATATGATAATCAAATAGACGATGGCTTGAATGTAGCCACTTATGTTTCTATTCCTGCGGGAACTGATGTTCCGGTTATGTATCGTGGTGATTACACTACTATAAGTGCGAATCATAATAAATACGATAGACTATTTTTTTATGCTAAGCATAGAAAAATATGTAACGATATTATAACTAAGTACGAATTAGATTTATTTGATATTATTCATGCCCACTCCCTGTTTTCTAATGGATATATTGCATTAAAAATAAAACAACTTTTAGGTATTCCCTATGTTGTCGCGGTGAGAAATACTGATGTAAATATTTTTTTAAAATATATGTTCCATTTAAGAAAATTAGGGATTGCTATATTAAAAGCTTCAGAGAAAGTTATCTTTTTATCAAAACCTTATAGAGATTTTGTTATTGATAAATACGTCCCGGTGGAATTTAAAAAAATTATTTTTAATAAATCAGAAGTCATCCCTAATGGAATAGATGAATTTTGGATTAAAAATAAAGGTGGCTCAAAAACAGGTCCAAAGCAACCGTTGAAGTTGGTTTATGCCGGTATAATTGATAAAAATAAAAACATTACCACTACTATAAAGGCAATAGAACTACTTAAACGAAAAGGATATGATATAAAATTTACTATAGTAGGTAGGATTGAAGATAAAAATATTTTTAATCAGATAATAAAGAAACCTTATATTCAATATTTGACACA
Source organism: Tissierellia bacterium (assembly GCA_028709465.1). GTDB lineage: Bacteria > Bacillota > Clostridia > Tissierellales > Sedimentibacteraceae > Sedimentibacter. The sequence goes on from JAQVWY010000051.1 coordinate 9,397, forward strand.
AAGGCCAAAAGAAGAACTTATAGAAATTTATCGAGCAAACGATATTTTTGTAATGCCTTCAATACATGAAACATTCGGACTGGTATATGCAGAAGCCATGAGCCAGGGACTGCCGGTAATATATTCACAAGGACAAGGCTTTGATATGCAATTTGATGATGGGGAAGTTGGCTATAGTGTTAATTGTTTTGATTGCGATGATATATCTAATAAAATTTGTGCTATTGTAGCTAATTACAACGAAATATCAAATCGCTGTTTAAATAATTGTAATAAATTTGATTGGAAACATATTTCGAAGAAATATATTAACATTTATGATGATATGAAAAGATATTAAAGAAATTAAAATTGTGAAGATAACTTAAAATAAATACGTACGTTAAATTTAAGAAAAGCTTTTGAGTATGCACTAATGAATTTATATCAAAATTTTGGATGAATGAGGATTAATTATGAAATTGTTGTTTATCACAGGCAAATATCCACCAGACATTGGACAGTCAGGATTAATAATAAGCCAAATAGCTAATACACTACAAAGTAGGGGACATAAAATCGTATGCCTAACTAAAACTACCAAAAAACAGAAAAAAGAAAAAGATAATATTGAAGGTGTAAATGTTATCCGTGTTTATGAGTCTTTTTGGGCTAGACTAAAAGAAAAGGTAGATATCAATAAAGCAAAGAAAAAAGAACAAATCGTGTACCGTGTTCTTGTGTACTTACGTAAGCTTTGGTTAGCTTTTCACATTTCTGAGTTTCCAAATGTAGAACCAAATATAACAAAAAAAATGATTGACATAGCAAATAAATTAGAAAAAGAATATGGGTTTGACGGAGTAATTGGTGTATTTCGTCCTTATTCAACGATAATGGTTTCGGTTGCGATGAAAAAGAAGCACCCTCATTTGGTTTGTGGTACATATTACTTGGATTTAGTTGAAGACCGAGATCGCCCTTCATTAATGCCAATGAAACTATATAAGAAACTTTGCTATAAAGGTGATATAAATGCTTTTTTGTCATCAGATTTTATCTTATTACCAAAATCAAGTGAAAGAAAATATTCTACAGAAACATATGCACCAGATAATTCCAAAGTAACATACGTTGATTTTCCAGCTTTTATACCACTGGCAAACAAAGAAGGGTACACTAGACTTTCCGGCGGAAAAACACTTAAATTCTTATTTGCGGGTACCTTGGATAAATCATTTAGAAATCCCGAATTTATGTTACAGATATTAGATGGATTAAGCAAACGTGGTTTAGAAATAACCGTCAATTTTTATGGTAGGGGGAACTGCTTTGACATAATAGATAAAATGGCTCATAGAGTATCATGTGAAATTATACAACATGGTGTTGTTCCACATGATGTAATAGTAGAGAAGATGTCAGAAACAGATTTTTTGGTAAATATATCTAATGATTATAATAGCATAGTACCAAGCAAAATATTTGAATTGTTTGCTACTGGTAAGCCTATTATCAATTTTATTAGTAGAGAAGACGATTATTCTTTAAGGTATTTCGAGAAGTATCCGTTGGCATTTACGGTATCGAAAATAAATAATATAGATTTGAACGTTGAGGCACTTCAAAAATTTATATTATCATCGCGGGGAAAGGTGTGTGACTATAAAACATTAGTAAATTTATATCGGGAGAATACTCCGGAATATTTAGCAGATATAATCGAACAAAATATTATAAAGAGGAACGATCGAGCATATGATCGCTAAAATAGGGTATAACAAACGGAAACTTGATTATATCGTTATTTTTACTATTCTTGTGGCATCGGCAGGTTATATAGCTACTAGGACAAGTTTTGCTATTACAGGTTCATTATGCCTTATGGTAGCACTTATTGCTTTCATCTATGGTAAAAAGACGATAAGTAAACGATTTGCACTTTTTATTGTATTATTTTTGTTTCTAATTCTTATTTCAAGTTTAATTAATGGCGATGGATTCAATCGACTCGCATATGGACTTGGAGCTACTATTGCAGCGGCGTTTGTAGTTAATGCGATCAGCAGAGAGCGCTTTATAGAAGTTTATACAAACGTAATGATTTTCTTAGCTGTATTTTCATTAATAGCATACCTGTGGTTCTTGGTATTTCCAACGGGCCTTAATATATTTCCTGTTTATCAATCAAGTGGAAAAGGTGTTGTATATAATCTTTTCTTTGCTGTTATAAGCACAGGTGCAGAAAGACTTCGCAATATGAGTTTGTTTTGGGAGCCTGGGGCGTATCAAACCTTTTTATTTTTTGCGATGCTGTTTGAAATAATGGTGAGAACTCCAAGGAAATGGGTAATAACAGTATTTGTAGTCACGTTTATAACAACGTGGTCCACAACGGGTATAGCCACTTGCTTGTTACTAATTTTACTATATCTTGTAAGGGATTACCGAAGGAACCTTGGAGGAAAAACAAAATTCTTTTTTGCTGTAATAGTTTTGGCTGTATGTTGCATTATTGTTTATTCATACCTTCCACCGCGCTTGCAATATGATGTGTTTGGTAAGATTATAGATTTTTCCCAAGGAAGTAGTGCATTATCTTCTGGTTATGACTCTGCTAGTGTAAGGTATGATTCCATTGTTTATCCAATAAAATTATTTATTCAGTCACCTCTTTGGGGCGTAGGATATTCGGGATTGGGTGTTATTTCTGATTTTGCAGGTCATACAATGAAAACATGTACACCTGTTAATTGGTTTGCAATTTATGGTTTGTTTTATGGTGTGTTGAATATTTATGCGTTTTTATGTTTAGCAAGAAGTTTCAGCCCATATAGATTACTTAGAGTAATAATATTTGGGGGAATACTTTTAACTTTAATGTCAGAACAATATGTAAATAATCCGATTATATTGCTTTTTACGTTCTTTGGATATCTTGAACCAGAGAGAAATGTAAATTACATTAAAAAAATAATGGTTAGTAATGCTAACAGCAGACTTAGGAGAGAAAGTAGACATGAGAAAAGCCCGGTATGAGGCGAAATTAATGGAAAAGAAGAAAAAAATACTACAAATAAATTCTTGCAACTTCGGAAGCACTGGCAATATAATGCTCAACATATCCAAAACAGCACAGGAATGCGAGTATACTTCTTTTGTTGCCTATGCAAATTCGCGATCTAACAAAAAGAAGAATGTTGAGAATAGTATATTAATAGGCAATATTATAGAAAGAAATCTACATTTAAAACTTGCGTATTATACAGGATACAATGGATGCTTTTCACAAGTAGGTACCCAAAAATTTTTAAGCCAAATTGAAAAAATAAGACCGGATATAATCCATCTCCACAATCTACATAACTGCTATATCAACTTAAAAATGCTATTTGAATATATAAAAGAAAAGAACATTCCTGTTGTTTGGACACTACACGATTGCTGGGCATTCACAGGACAATGTCCGCATTTTACGGAAATAGGGTGCAATAAATGGAAAACTGGGTGTTCAAATTGCTCGCAATTTTACCGATATCCTGCAAGCAGAGTTGATAAAACAAGAGAAATGTACGCTTTAAAAAAAGAGTGGTTTACTGATATAAAGAATCTTCAAATAATAACTCCTTCTCAATGGCTAGCTGATAGGGTAACTGAATCTTTTCTAGGGTGTTATTCTGTTAAAGTAATAAACAATGGAATAGATTTAAGTATTTTTAAACCTACACCGAGTGATTTTCGAGAACGGTATAGGTTGCAGAATAAAAAGGTCTTACTTGGCGTAGCAAATACATGGTCTAAAACAAAAGGGTTAAATATTTTTGTTGAATTATCTCGTATACTGGATGAAAAGTATAAAATTGTATTGGTCGGGCTATCTAAAGAAGAGTTAGGTAGGCTTCCTAAAAACATTATTGGCTTACCACGAACAAGCACAGCAAAAGAGTTGGCCGTAATTTATTCTGCTGCAGATTGGTTTATAAATCCAAGTACACAGGAAACAATGGGCTTGGTAACGGCAGAAGCTCTAGCCTGTGGTACTCCTGCTATTGTGACAAATTCAACTGCAGTAGCCGAACCGGTAGATTCAAGCTGTGGAATTGTAGTGGATAGATATAATACAAAAGCCTTTTACGATATTATCATTAACAACGATAAACGTTTTTCTGAAGCAGACTGCACAGAACGTGCTAGTGCGTTTAATATGGAAACAAAGTATAGAGAGTATGTAGAGATATATAAGAGTCTATTAGATCGTGTTGTATAAAATGTTGGAGGATATGATGAAGAAGATTGGAATTATTACTTATCATAATAGCAATAATTATGGTGCAGTATTGCAGGCATATGCTTTGAAGACTATAATCACAAAACTTGGTGCCCAATGTGATATTATTGACTATAAAAACCCACATATAGAACAAATCAATAAGGTTAGAATCTTTAACTTTAAGAGTCTAAAGACGTGTATGAATAGTTTAGTAACATATCCAATTAAGAAACAAAAAGCCAATAAGTTTGCCAAATTTCGTGAGAAATATTTAAAGCCTAGTGTAATATGCATTGATGAAAATTTACAGGATCAATATGATACATTCATTACCGGTAGTGACCAGGTTTGGAACTGTGAACTCTCCGAATTTGATACGGCATATTTCTTAGATTTTGTGATAGATAATAAAAAGAAAAATGCTTATGCGGCAAGTTTTGGCTTTTCGGATATACCTGAAGAATATACAGAAAAGTATAGGAGTTTGTTGAAAGATTTTAATGAAATTTCAGTGCGCGAGGCACAAGGCGCAATGATAATTCAATCTTTATTGGAACGGAATGTGCCTGTAGTTTTGGATCCTACTCTATTGCTAAACATTAACGAGTGGGATAATGCATTTCAAATAACAAAAAATGATAGGGACCCTTATATATTGTTGTATTTAATGATTCCTAGTAAAAATATACTAAAATTTGCTGAGCAATTATCACAAGAAACTGGTTGTGAAATTATATATATAACAGATAAAATGAAGCGCAAAATTAGTGCTTCATATGTTCGGACGATATCACCAGAAGAGTGGGTGAAATTATTTATAAACGCCACTTATATCATAACCAATTCATTTCATGGTACAGCATTTTCAATTAATTTTAATAAACCGTTTTTTGTTGAAATGTTACCTCCGCCAGCCAAAGTAAATTCTAGGCTTGAAAATATATTGGATACTTTTGATTTGCGGAGCAGACAAATTATTAATGGAAATAATAGCAATATCTTTATTGATATAGATTATAAAACGGTTAATAAAAAGCTTGAACTGGAGAGAAAACGGTCTCTTGATTATCTAAAAAGGATTCTTGAAAAGTGAGTAGAACTAAGAGATTCGTATATAACTCCTTAACTGCCGCACTTTTACAGATTTTCACCGTCATAGCCGGCTTTATAGTACCACGAATAATTTTAGTATTTTACGGCTCTGAAATCAATGGATTGGTAACATCTATAACTCAGTTTATTGCTTATTTTAATCTGGTTGAAGCGGGTCTTGCTGGAGCAGCAGTTTATGCGCTTTATAAACCGTTGGCAGATGAAGACCATAAAAACATAAATGCAGTACTTTCAGCTACCAATAGGTTTTATATATTATCTGGATACATATTTCTCTCACTTACATTGGGGCTTGCATTAATTTATCCAGCCTTTATAAAAACCACAGAGCTTTCTCCCTTCAGTGTTGGGTCATTGGTCCTCATTTTAGGTGTATCAGGTGCTTTGGAATTCTTCACAATGGCAAAATACAGAGCGCTATTGACTGCTGATCAGAAGTTGTATGTATTATCTCTGGCTTCCATCGTTGCCATTGTTCTGAATACAGTAATTATAGCTATATTAGCTTATAGTGGAGCCAGTATTGTAATTTTGAGATTAGTAGCCTTATTTTCGGTATTTGCCCGCTCACTTATTCTATATATATACGTTCGGCTCAATTACAGATATATCGATTATAAGGAAACTCCAAATAATGAGGCATTAAACAAACGCTGGGACGCCTTATATCTGCAAATTTTGGGCTCAGTGCATTCGGGAACACCAGTTATCATTGCTACTATTTTTACTTCGTTACAAATGGTAAGTGTTTACTCGATTTTTAACATGGTTGTGGCTGGCATATCAGGTATAGTTGGTATTTTTACCAGTGGCTTGTCTGCGTCCTTTGGCGATGTTATTGTTCGTAACGAACAGACTGTTTTGCAGAAGGCTTATCAGGAGTTTGAATTTATGTTCTATGCCCTGATAAGCTGGGCTTTCTCCTGCACGATGGTCTTGATTATGCCTTTTATTAAACTATATACTGCCGGCATCACTGATGTGAACTATAATATACCCCTTATTGGATTTCTATTTACTTTAAATGGGGTACTTTATAGCCTAAAAACACCCCAGGGCATGTTAGTAATTTCAGCAGGGCTATATAGAGAAACTCGATGGCAGGTTACAATTCAGGGATTAATTGCCGTAGTCGGCGGGGTGATATTTGTGCAATTCTGGGGACTTACAGGGATATTGATAGGCTCTATCCTCTCTAATATATACAGGGATATTGATTTATTGTTCTATATTCCCCACAAACTAACCAAACTCAAAGTTAGGACTTCTTTTTATAGAATGTTAAGGGTATTTATTTGTTTTGGCCTAATATGCTGGCCCTTTATACAGTTTATTCATATTGACTGTCATAACTTTTTGGAGTGGACAAACTGGGCAGTTATTACTGCGATTTATGCACTTTTGGTTGTTGTTATTATAAATTATCTTTTGGATAGGCGTGTATTTATGAATGTTCTAGGCAGGTTTAAGAGTCTTGCTAGAAAGAGAAGTGTAACATGATGTTAATATATGAACGTAAAGAAGAATGTTGTGGTTGTACTGCCTGCATGAGTATCTGCCCGAAACAGGCGATTACGATGAACCCAGATGAGGAGGGCTTTTTATATCCTAGCATTAATCAAGAATTGTGTATTGAATGTGATTTATGTAAACAGGTTTGCCCTTTTGGTGATAATTATAGAACTAGTGGTAATTATGACCAACCTATAGTTTATGCAGCTAAACATAAGGATGATAAAGTAAGAATGAACAGCGCTTCTGGTGGGATGTTTACCGCTATTTCTGATTATATATTAGATATTGATGGTGTTATATACGGAGCCGCTTTCGACGAGAATTTTGTAGTCCGTCACCAAAGAGCGAAGACCCCAGAAGAACGAAATAAATTCAGAGGATCTAAGTATATTCAGAGTAATTTAATTGGGGTATTCGAGGACATAAAGAATGAAGTAAAAAAAGGAAGAACCGTTTTGTTTACTGGAACCCCCTGTCAGAACGCTGGCTTACGTGCTTTTTTAAATAAAAGCTATGATAATTTATATTTATGCGATATAGTCTGTCACGGGACACCGAGTCCGCTACTATGGAAGGAGTATATTGGGTTTCTAGAAAAAAGGAGCAAAAGCAGAGTAGTAAATTATTTCTTCCGATACAAGGAGGTAGGCTGGCGGGGATATAACGTATATGCGTTATTTGATAATGGAAAGAGTAAATTAAACACTCCAGATGTGATGACTTATGCAAAAATATTCGGCTCGGATTTGGCTTTAAGACCGGCTTGCCATAACTGTAAGTTTTGTAATTTTTCCAGGCCATCTGATATTACGATTGGAGACTTCTGGGGAATTGAAAAGTGTATGCCTGATTTTGATGATAATATCGGTGTATCCTTAGTGTTAATTAATTCTTCAAAGGGACAAATTTTGTTTCAACGGATAAGTAAGAGTGTATATTGCCAGGAAAGCAATACATATGACTGTATGCAGCATAATCTACATTCACCATCTCTTAAAGCTCCACAACGTGAACTATTTTGGCAAGATTATAAGGATAGAGGTTTTGAGTATGTTTTAAAGAGGTATGCGACGGATGGTTTTGTAGTTGATTTGATGAAGACTGTAGCCAAGGTACTTGATAAACTAGGGTTGTTGCAGGTTGTAAAAAAGATGTACCGACGTGTGAAATACTTAAAAACATGGCTTAGAAAGCGAAACGAAGCTTGAATAAGTTTAAAAAATTATCGAAAATGTAGAAATTAACAACAAGTTTTTTGTAACTTTGATTTTGTAAATAGGGACAGAAATTAGAACAGTAAAATCTGATGGTATTTTTAAAATAATTTTTTGTATTGAAACGGATAAATAAATATTCTTAGAAGGGGATTTTTTCTATGTTTAAAGATAAAACACTACTAATTACCGGCGGCACAGGTTCATTCGGCCACGCCGTCCTGGACCGATTTCTCACAACTAACATCGGTGAAATCCGCATATTCTCCCGAGATGAAAAGAAACAGGATGATATGCGTAAACACTACAAAAATGATAAGATTAAGTTCTACATAGGCGATGTACGTGACATTCAAAGTGTGAAGAATGCTATGCATGGAGTGGATTACATATTTCATGCTGCAGCCTTGAAGCAAGTTCCTTCCTGTGAATTCTTTCCACTGGAAGCGGTGAAAACTAATGTACTTGGTACGGATAATGTTCTGACTGCTGCCATAAATAAAGGGGTTAAAAAGGTAATTTGCTTATCAACTGATAAGGCAGCTTATCCGATTAATGCTATGGGTATTTCCAAAGCGATGATGGAGAAGGTTTTAGTGGCTAAATCAAAGACTGTGTCACCGGATAGGACAACTATTTGCGGTACTCGCTACGGAAATGTGATGGCTTCCCGAGGATCAGTTATTCCTCTTTTTGTCGAACAGATTAAAAGCGGACAAGCACTGACCATTACTGATCCTGACATGACCAGGTTTCTGATGAGTCTGGAGGAAGCGGTGGAATTAGTGGTTTTTGCTTTTGCTAATGCCCAGGCGGGTGACATCATGGTGCAAAAATCCCCGGCCAGCACTATAGGAGATTTAGCTCAGGCTCTTTTGGAGTTGTTTGACGCTGATAATGAAATAAGAATTATTGGAACCCGCCACGGTGAAAAGCTATATGAAACCTTACTTACCAAAGAAGAGTTCATAAAAGCTGAAGATATGGGAGGATTTTTCCGAGTTCCTGCTGATAAGCGGGATCTTAATTATGATAAGTACTTTGTGGAGGGTAATGTTTGCCTTTCCACTTCAGAAGAATATAATTCTCATAATACCTATCGCTTAAATGTTGAAGAGATAAAGGATAAGTTACTACAGCTTGACTATATAAATAATGAACTCAGTAACTGGAAGAAAACAGGAAAGTAACACCAAAAGATTAGTATTATTAGAAAGGCAGTATGAGACCCGGGAGGCATAATTGAATCTATTCATGCCTCAAGAGAGGAATGGTTATAAAATATGAAGATACTAATTACAGGGGCGAAGGGATTCGTCGGTAAAAATTTGATCGTAACCCTCGAAAGATTAGAGGATTTGGAAATCTATCAGTTTGATATTGACACTGATCCGGCACTTTTAGATACATATACTAAGGATTGCGAATTTGTATTCCACCTGGCTGGTGTAAATCGCCCTCAAAATGTTGAAGAGTTTATGGAGGGCAATTTCGGCTTCACATCGGAGTTGTTGAATTCACTGAAGAATAACCATAATACCTGTCCCATCTTAATAACGTCATCAATCCAGGCAGATCTAGACAACCCTTATGGTCAGAGTAAGAAGGCCGGTGAAGACCTGCTGTTTTTATACGGACATGAGACCGGAGCCAAGGTTTTAGTCTATCGCTTACCTAATGTTTTCGGAAAATGGTGTCGTCCCAACTATAACAGTGCGGTAGCAACATTCTGTCATAATATTGCTCATGATTTACCCATTAAGGTTAATGACCCTAATGTGGTGATGAACCTGGTTTATATAGATGATGTAGTAGAAGAATTGATTAGGGCTTTAAAAGATAATGAAACCCGTGAAGGTAATTTCTGCATTGTACCGATAGTACATACCATCAAACTAGGGGATATCGTAGATTTAATATATTTCTTTAAGAATAGCCGCAGTGAACTTTCTATTCCTAATATGGCAGACGCTTTTACCAAGAAGTTATATGCCACCTATCTTAGTTACTTACCAGAAGACCAGTTCAGCTATCCGCTGAAGATGAACATAGATTACAGAGGAAGCTTTACGGAAATAATGCGCACTCCTGAGCGGGGGCAGGTTTCAGTTAATATCTCCAAACCTGGCATCACCAAGGGCAACCATTGGCACCATACTAAAAATGAAAAGTTCCTTGTGGTAAGTGGACGAGGAATTATCCGCTTCCGTAAAGTAGGTTCAGATAAGGTAATCGAATACCATGTCAGTGGGGAGAAATTAGAGGTAATAGATATACCCACCGGTTATACACATAATATAGAGAACCTAGGCGATTCGGACATGGTAACTATTATGTGGGCTAATGAGTGCTTTGATCCCGAGAAGCCGGATACATATTTCCTGGAGGTTTAAACATGGCAAAGAAACTAAAACTGATGACCATACTTGGTACCCGACCGGAGATTATTCGGCTATCAGAGGTTATCAAAAAATG
>JAQVWY010000052.1 GCA_028709465.1 Tissierellia bacterium
TCCTACAAATCCTCCAATAGTATAGTAACCTGTTACATTACCTGTTGAATGGGAATTATATATTTGCTCCCAGTTAGAGCCTACAAGCCCTCCAGTTAAATTGCCACCCTTAACATTTCCTGTTGAATAACTGTCTGTGATAATTCCTCTGTTCCAGCCTACTAGTCCTCCTATATTTCCTGCCTGGTCTTTAAGCTCATCTGAGCAGTTAACATCTACATCCGCAGAACATCCATCTATAATACTATATTTATAGCTACCTGTACCAGTACCTGCTACTGTATTGTTACCATCATTTATTCCAACTAATCCTCCAGCATGAGTAGTTTTAATAACATCTGTTCCCAGCGGCGTTAATTTTCCCTTTACATGGCAGTTTGCTATAAGATTTGCACCTTTTGAATCTTCCTTTGCATATCCTACTAATATGCCTAATCTGCTCCCACCTTTTACATCAGCATTTTCTATTTTTAAATTTAGTATTTTAGCATCGTTTATAACTCCAAAAAATCCTATATTTTTACTATTTTCATCTTTATCTAATGTAAAGTTTAATATTTCAAGATTATTCCCATCAAAGGTTCCTCTAAATGGGTTTTTCAGACTTCCTATAGGTTCAAACTCTACACCATCAAGGTCTATGGAATTATTCAATTTAAAATGAGCTGTAGGGTAATACATAATATTCTTTAAATCCTCTGCCGTTTTTATCAAATAGGGTTCATCCTTCGTTCCTTTACCTTCAAATTCTTGATTTTCTTGACCACTATCTGACTCTAACAATTCATTCCAATTAGGTCCACTATAGCCATTAGATGGACTTGCATAATACCACAGTATCTTATCTCCGTTTTTTACGATAGCATTAGAAACTCCAACACTAGATACCTTGTCATTTATTGTAAACATCCACCCCGCAGGAGATTTCGCTTCTATTCCAAATATGGAGTCAATCATAGTTCCATATTGGCCTTCTGATGAAGTATATGGAATTGTATCTTTAGCATTTTTCATAATATCTATTAGCTTAAGATTTGTACCGTCTATTTCAGTGGTTATACTGAAAACTTTTCCACCCTGTATGTAAAATTCATATTTGTCGTTGTCATAGGGTGCAACGATAATTTGAACCTCTATAGTTTCTTTTGGATTTTCCGGTTCTTTTTCATTAATAATTGAAATTAAGTATGGGTATCCGCCATTTATGCTGCTTTTAATTCCCCATATACCGCTGTTTTCATTTAGCTGTCTAAGAAAACTTGATGTTTTCATTTCATCAGAAGTTTTGCCTTTTACGAAATCAGCAAATATATCGTTTAGCTCGGAGCCAATCTTGTCAGAATTGTAATATGCATTTTTCACAGTTCCACCATTTCCATATTCCAAGCCTCCTACAATAGCACTACCTGATGTAATGGAAGATGTAACTGTTGCATTTACATATGAATTTATTATTTGTGATTTAGAACCTGCCCGTCCTGTAAGTCCGCCTGTCTCTTCAGTACCATATACTTCCCCCAATGTATAGCAATTTTCTATGTTACCATTACTATATCCTACCAAACCTCCAGTGCTTTTTTTAGCTTCTAAGGATATATCAGTATAGCATTCACTTATTTTAGCATTTATGGAGCTTGAGCCATTTTTACCTACTAATCCTCCATAATGCATTACACTATAAGTACTTTTACAAACAATTGAGCTATTTTCTATAAAACTTTTTTCTATAGTTCCTTCATTTACACCTGCCAATCCTCCTATTCCAGCAGATGTACCACTTATATCGCTATCTGTAACGCTACAGTTAGTAATAGTACCTTTATTTTTACCTACTATCGCTCCTGAATCTCCATATAATTTCAAAGATGCATCTTTTATATTTAGATTTTTCACCACTGCTTTTGTTGATAATTCTCGGAACAATCCGAAACTACCAGAATAAGTATCTGAAAGTTCTAAGTTTATAATGGAATAACCATTTCCATCAAATATACCATTAAATGGTTTACCAGAAACTCCTATAGGTTTAATTTTTTTACTTATTGTCTTATCCTTCAAATCTATGTCATTTTTGAGCCTATAATGTTTGGAATATGCCACTTCCTGCTCTTTAGGAACGGTGATATTGGCAAGTGTAATTAATTCGTCCGCTGTTGAGATTTCTACCACCTCATCATTTTCCAATAACATTGTCTGCATCATTACATCGACTTCTTCCGCATAAGCTGGATAAAATGACGATGAAATCATGGATAAAATCATACTGAACACAAGCAGTATGGGTGTAACTTTAATTCTCCTTTTCATACCTTTTCTCCTAGATTTTATTATACAATACAAAAAAGTCTTAAATCTATCCGAGATTTAAGACTTAAATAAAATCTAATAATTGTTAGAGTTATGAGCTGCCTTAATCCCGGAAGGCCGACATTAAATTATTTAGGCAGTTCTCCTGACTTATGGCTCAACACTTTTTTCCGCCTTCCCAAGAATTCTCAGTGGCATTTGGAAAAAGCTCCCCATTTACAGTGACCGGTTCGTTCAGGATTTTCACCTGATTCTCTTTTAATCTTGATTTAAGAACCTAAAAACATTAATATATATTGTATTAACTAAAATATAGCATGTCAGTTATATAATGTCAATAGTTTGTAGATTTTAATATTATTTGTCTGATTGATTTATGATAATGTCCTAGTATACCACATTTGATTATGTCCCAAATATAAAAAATATAGTATAATAAACCTCATGACAAAAAAATGAGGTGACAAAATGATACCAAAAATGCTTGACAGTATAATATTTTTATTCCATAAATAATTTTTTATTATTCAGCAAATAACGCAGTAGACAAATATCTATCTCCAGTGTCTGGCAATAATACAACTATATTTTTATTTGCATTTTCAGGTCTTTTTGCCATTTCTGTTGCTGCCCATAAAGCTGCCCCTGAAGAAATACCTACTAATATACCTTCTGTTTTTGCAAATTCCTTTCCTGTTACAAAAGCGTCTTCATTTTCTACAGTAATAATTTCATCATAAATTTTAGTATCTAAGGTTTTAGGCACAAATCCAGCACCGATTCCTTGAATTTTATGTGCTCCTGATGCTCCCTTAGAAAGAATTGGTGAATCCGCAGGTTCAACAGCTATTATTTTTACATTTGGATTTTTTTCCTTTAAAAATTTACCAACTCCAGTAATTGTTCCTCCAGTTCCTATACCTGCAACAAAAATATCAACATTACCTTTTGTATCTTCCCATATTTCAGGACCAGTTGTTGCATAATGAGCATCAGGATTTGCTGGATTATCAAATTGTGCTGGAATAAATGAATTAGGTATTTCTTTAGCTAGTTCTTCCGCCTTTGCTATTGCGCCGTTCATCCCCTTAGCACCTTCTGTTAATACTACTTCCGCTCCATAAGCCTTTAAAAGACTTCTTCTTTCTACACTCATAGTTTCAGGCATAGTCAAAATGGCCCTATATCCTCTTGATGCAGCTACACTTGCAAGACCGATACCTGTATTACCGCTAGTTGGCTCAATTATTACAGCTCCTTCTTTCAATAAGCCTTTTTCTTCAGCATCTTCTATCATTGCAACAGCAATTCTGTCCTTAACGCTTCCAGCTGGATTTAAATATTCTAATTTAGCTATTAATTTAGCTTTTAAATCATATTTGTTATTAAAGTTTGCCAGTTCTAGCAATGGTGTTTTACCCACAAGCTCTGTTACATTATTATATATTTTACCCATATTATTTAACTCCTTTTTTATTTCATAGTATCTTATTATGAATAGTATGATTAATTATATGCTTATTGAATTTTTTTGTCAATAGTTTAATTTAACTAGTATTAAGTACTTAATTATTATATATATTTAAATTGATATTTATGCATTTATCTGTTAAAGTAATATTGACATAAAATTTATTTTATCAGGAGGGAAAAAAAATAGAAAGCAATAATAAATTTAGCGGTTTAAAACCTTATATCGCATATTTCAATATTTGCGTATTATGGGGTACTAGCAATGTAGTAAGTAAAATAGGTTTAAGTGATATAAATGTATCCGTTTTTATTTTTTTTAGATATATAGTAACAGGATTTACATTGCTAATTATCTCGTTAATATTTAAGATGAAATTTCCTAAAAAACTATCAGAATGGAAAATTTTAGCCAACACATCCTTGCTAATGATTTTTTTTGCAGTTGGATTTATTGCATTAGGTAATAAATATGCTGACAGCGGTATGGTTACAATAATACAAGCAACTGTGCCAATAATAATGGTAATAATTGAATGCTTCATATTGAAAAACTACAAACTAAGTAGCAAAGGAATAATTGGATTAATAGGAGGTTTTATTGGAATAATTATCATAGTATTATTTGGTACTGAATCAATTAGTGCAGATATAAAGGGAATTATATTTGCATTTTTAGGTTCTCTTTCATTCACAGTGGGATCTTTATATACTAAAAACAGGTATGTAGAAGGATCTGCAATAGCTCAAACAGCTGCAGAGGGACTTTTTGCCTCGGCATTATTCTTTATTGTTGGCAAATTATCTGGTGATTTTGTATTGACAAATATTACTTTAAAATCAATGATACCAGTATTTTATTTAGCTATTATGGATTCTTTAATAGGATTTATATCTTATAATTACTTAATGAAAATTTGGAAATCATCAAAAGTATCAACTTATGCATATGTAAATCCTGTAGTAGCATTAATACTAGGAACCTTAATCTTAAGAGAACCTATAACAATAGGAAAAGTAGCTGGAATGATAATTATAATAGGTTCAGTTATATTAATACAAAAAGATAAAGAAATAAAACTGGAAGAGGAAAATGCCTAAAGGTACAACCTTTAGGCATAAAGGAATATCCCCATCTATTATATTTTACAAACATCAACCCATCTTTTATTGTTTGATATTTTATCTAATTCTTCCAGAGTTAATTCAATGGCAGAATTACTGCTTCCGCATGCAGGAAACATTGTTTTAAATCTCTTCATTGAGTTATCTAAAAATACTTTTACATTATCAGGTAGTGCAAAAGGACATACTCCTCCAACTGCGTGGCCAGTAAATTTTACCGCATCTTCAGGTGTTAACATTTTAGCTTTAAATCCAAATTCCTGTTTGAACTTTTTATTGTCTATTTTAGCATCGCCAGCCACCACAACAATCATAGCACTGTCATCATCGTAAAATGATAAAGATTTTGCAATCCTTGCTTCTTCAGTATCTAATGCAAGAGCTGCTAATTGAACTGTAGCTGTAGATTGCTCCATTTCTAGAATACTATTATCCTTATTAAACTTTTTTAAATAATTTCTTACTTTTTCTATTGACAAATTAGCTACCCCTCTCATAATTAATTAATAATAACTTATATTATATCACCAATTAATAGCAAATCAATAAACAAATAGTCTAATGAAAGGGGACACACCTTTATGATAACTAGTCTGTAAGGTTTAGTCTCAAAGGAATGTTCCCATATTAATAATCAGAAATTTAATCCTATTATTTTACTAACTTTTCTATTTTTAAATAACCTTTTAATATATTTAATTTTTCTTTTGACATGGGAGGAACGCCCTCAAGCCTATATTTTATTGATAATTCTTTATATTTAAAAACTCCTAAAGTGTGGTATGGCAACAACTCAACTTTTTGTATGATACTTTGAGGAAATGTATCAACTTCTCTTTGAAATTCCATCATATCTTCATAGGTATCATTTATTCCCGGGGTAACAACTTGTTTAATCCAAATATCTTTGTTGTTTTTAATTATTGATTCCTTAAATTCATAATAATATTTTATATCCATACCTGTTATATTTTTATACTTTTGGGGATTAGAATGTTTAATGTCCAATATAACAAGGTCTGTGTATTTTAGAATTTCATCATAATGCCCAAAGCCAACTCCAGATGTATCAATTACTGTATGAATTCCTTCACTTTTACAACTCTTAAGACACTCTATTAAAAATTCAGGCTGCAACAGGGGTTCTCCTCCAGAAAATGTGATACCTCCATCATTATATTTAAAATATGGTTTGAATCTCTTTACCTTGTTTACAATATATTCTGGTGTCACAGTTTTTACATTTCTGCTGATTTCATTCCATGTATCTGGATTATGACAATATAAGCATCTTAATTTGCAGCCTTGCAGAAAGACTACCATTCTAATTCCAGGTCCATCTAAAGTTCCTAATGTTTCTATTGAATGTATATTTCCTGTTACCATGTTTCACCTACATTCTGTCATGGAATGTTCTGCTTATTACATCAAGCTGTTGATCACGCGTTAACCTATTGAAATTAACAGCGTATCCAGAAACACGAATTGTTAAATTGGGATATTTCTCAGGATTTTCCATTGCTTTATACAATGTATCTCTATTCATTACATTAACATTGATATGATGAGCATTTTGAACAAAATATCCATCTAAAATATTAACTAGATTATCTATTCTATGTCTTTCAAGCTTTCCTAAGGTTTCAGGAACAACTGTAAAAGTATTTGATATTCCATCCTCGCATATATTTTCATATTCAAGTTTTGCTACTGAATTCAGGGATGCCAGTATACCGCTTTTATCTCTACCATTCATTGGATTAGCTCCTGGAGCAAATGGTTCGCCAACCTTTCTTCCGTCTGGTGTAGCACCAGTTTTTCTTCCATAAACAACATTTGATGTAATTGTAAGAACTGATAAGGTATGTTTTGCATTTCTGTAAGTTTCATGTTTTTTTAGTTCTTTCGAAAAAAACTCCAGCACTTCCTTGGCAATATTATCCACTCTATCGTCATCATTACCATACATAGGAAAGTCACCTTCTATTTTAAAATCTACAGTTATACCATCATTATCGTAAACTGGTTTAACACGTGCATATTTTATAGCACTTAAGGAATCTGCTACTATCGATATTCCAGCTACACCAAAGGCCATTAACCTTCCTACATTATAATCATGAAGAGCCATGAGGCCAGCTTCATAAGCATATTTATCATGCATGTAGTGGATTATATTCATTGTATTTACGTATAGTTTTGCAACATATTCTAATACTTTTTTATAATTTTTTAATACTTCATCATATTGGAGTATTTCTGTATTAATTTTTTCAATATTATCTATAACTTTAATTTTTTTAATTTCATCTATTCCGCCGTTAATTGCCATAAGCAATGATTTCGCTAAATTACATCTTGCTCCAAAAAACTGCATTTGCTTTCCCAGCTTCATTGCGGATACACAGCAAGCTATACCATAATCATCCCCATACATTGGTCTCATAACATCGTCATTTTCATATTGAATTGCTGAAGTTTCAATAGACATTTTAGTGCAATATTTCTTAAAGTTTATAGGTAGTCCATTTGACCATAGCACTGTAATATTAGGCTCTGGTGCACTGGACAAATTAGTTAATGTATGAATAAATCTAAAACTTGTTTTTGTAACTAGTGTTCTTCCATCCAGTCCCATCCCCCCAAGAGATTCTGTTACCCAATTAGGATCCCCTGCAAAAAGCTCATTGTATTCAGGTGTTCTTAAATGTCTTACCATTCGTAGCTTCAATACAAACTGATCAATTATTTCTTGAACATCTTTTTCATTTAATAAATTACTATTTAAATCTCTCTCTGCATATATATCTATAAATGTGCTCACTCTTCCTAGGGACATTGCAGCACCATTATTTTCCTTTACTCCAGCCAAATATCCAAAATAAATTGCTTGAACAGCCTCTTTTGTATTTTCTGCTGGTTCTGATATATCTATACCGTATTTAGCTGCCATTGACTTCATTGATTTAAGCGCTTTAATTTGTTCTTTAATTTCTTCTCTAGCTCTAATATTTTCCTCTGTCATTGGTAAATTTATTGCATCGTATTCTTCTTGTTTTTTTGAAATCAAATAATCTATACCGTATAATGCTATTCTTCTGAAATCGCCAATAATTCTTCCTCTTCCATAAGCGTCTGGTAATCCTGTTAAAAGACCAACACTTCTCGCAGTCCTCATTTCCTTAGTATATACGTCAAAAACACCTTCATTGTGTGTTTTTCTAAATTCATGAAAAATTTTATCTAAGTTCCTTGGAATTTCATATCCATATGCATTGAGGGATTCTTCCACCATCCTTATACCACCATATGGATTCATCATTCTTTTCAAAGGAGCATCTGTTTGAAATCCTACTATTATTTCATTTTCTTTATCAAGATAACCAGCTTCGAAATTATCTATTCCTGAAATATGCTTTGTATCAATATCTAGTACACCTTTTTCTAATTCTTCCTTCATTAGTTGAGATGCTTTTCTGAATAAATTTCTTGTTTTCAATGTTGCTTCAGTTAAGAATTCATCATTACCTTCATAGGGTTTGTAATTTAATTGTATAAAATTACTTACATCAATGCCTTTTGTCCAATTTCCTTCCCTAAAGTTTTGCCATTGTTTTTTCATTTCATCCTCCTATAGTTAAAGCTCGAAGGCACAAAAAACCACCTGAGCTTTTCGCCCAGGCGGTCGACATTTTATACTAATCACACTCCCCTGTGGTAAACTCCACAATTCCGCCAGTTATGTGATAAAGTAATAATATTATAAATTAATAACTTTGTCAATATTTTTTATATTAAATTAAAGTTACTTTTATGCATTTTCTATTATTGTCTTTATTTGTTCTTCTGTTTGATTGCATATAAATTCTTCAGTAATTTTTTCTTCATATAATTTAGACATAGCTTTATCAATTTGGTTCTTTAGATTTTTAACAATGTCAATTGATTTACTAATTTCTGCTTGTACTATCCAATCAGATATTAAGGCATCAAAAAAATCATCTGCATATGTCTCAAAAGAACCTAAAGCAATAACTGAATTAGTGATCAAATTAATATCTGATATTTCTCTTATAAACTTATCAAGATATCTTTGAGTTTCTTCAACATATTCTATTGCCTCATCTATATTGCTATATTTTCTATCTATATTCCACGCGCCCCAGGCTTCTGCTCTTTCTAAATCTAATATAGTATTTCCCACTGATTTTAAAGCCATTTCACCTACTTCAATGGCCTCATCCACTTCCATGATACTTGCTAACAAATTTTCTTTTTTCTTAATAAACTTTTTCAGTTTCCTTCCAGCTTCCGTATCTTTTGAAGAAATTACTTTAATCTTTTCATCGATTAATTCTTCATAATCACTTTCACATCCATTCAACTTTGACATTTCATCAACTAAATGTTTTGATTCTTCCACCAAATATCGTACATTATTCTTACATTGATCATATTTTAGTTTTGCTTTAAGAGCCTCTTGTCTATTTTTTTCAAGCTGTTTTTCCTTGTTTTCAAAAATCGCATAAAACAAAGAAGTAATATTAGTTACTTCTAAATTAATAATATTCAATTTTTCATATTCATTAAGAAGCTGATTCAACCTTAATTTTTCCTTTATCAAATCTTGTTCTGTTTGTTTAAGAAGTCTTGTCAGTTTATTTTTCTTTTGAATACATTGCTTCATGTTACTGATTTCTTCATTATACACACGATGCATATTATTTCTCCTTCATCTTCAATGCAATTCTTTGTAAAAAATACAAAAATTTATGCAGAATTGCTTAAATAATTATTATTAATCATACAACAACATTTATATGCTATTATGCATTGAATAAAAAAATTATATCATACTTAAATATATGTTTCAAACAGTTTTTTGGCTTAATTCCCAAGGAATACGTTAGCAAGCCGATTTATTTTTTGACAATTATTATTGAATTAACTTTTTTTATAATGTATAATATTTAATATATCAAACTAAGGAGGCAAACTATGGCAATTACTAAAGATATGTTAATTCGTGAAGTGTTATTAGAAAGATCTGATGCAGCTCAAATACTTATGGCTCATGGATTAGGATGTGTTGGATGTCCTTCATCTCAAATGGAAACTTTAGAAGAAGCTGCTGCAGTTCATGGAATGAATATTGACGATTTATTAGCAGCTTTAAATAAATAGTTTGAGTAATTTATGTAACAAAAAACCGACGATATTGCCGGTTTTTTGTTTTAAAAGGACTTTATTTAAAAAGCATCAATTTAACAGCTGTTTAAATGTCTGCTTGTTAATTATATTATTTACTATTTTTATTTTTATAGTATGTAAATTTCTTATTATTTTACATATAATTAACAACAAATTTTGAATGAAAGGGGACACACACCTTTAGATGTAGGTCTATGTTATTTAAACATTATAACATTTCATCTAATTTAGATTTATTAAAGCCTTCAACAACCTCATCATCTACCATTATTATTGGAACTCCCATAAATCCCTGTGATATGAGTTCCTTTTTAGCTTCTGAATCATAAGAAATATTTTTTTCTTCATAAGTATAACCCTTTTCATCTAAATAATCCTTCGCTGCATGACAATGTGAGCAAGTGGAACTAGTATATATTTTTATTTTTCGCATAGTTTCTTCCTCCTATTTATAATATTTATATTATTATCTCTGTGAAATTTATTATTATTACAATATATTAGCATAAACCTCCATTAAACTCCACTCTTTTTTTAATTATTGACTTTTAAAAATCACAATTTTTTTTTAATAGAATATTATGATATATAGAATAATGAAAGGGATGAAAATATGAGTGGCTGTACTATTTCTTTAAAAGTTCCTAATAATTTTTTAAAGGGAGCAGGCTTATTAAAAACTCACTTTTTGCCAGCATGGACATATGAAATTCAAATAATATTAAAAAATACAAAGGATTGTTCTAGCCTATGTTCTTTTAGCTCAACCTTAGGCAATGGAATACACTATTTAGGTAATCTACATATAATTGGTCCAGACCTGAACATAATAAATAAAATAAATATATCTGAGCCCAATCCTTCTATAGAAAATAATAATGTTTTAATATTTGCTAATAATATTATGCTTTCGCCTAATTCAGAAAATATATTATCTTTCAGCGCATGTTTATTTGATAAGTATACAATTAACAGCATGGAAAATTCAGGTGAAAAAATACCTCATTTAAGCAATATTTTTTTTAATGGACATTTAATATGTGACGAAGTTGTAAACTCATGTAATTTTACTTCTAAAGCATGTGATTTTGAAGTTTCTGTTGAATGTGAAGATGAAAATATATCTTTTGGAGAAGAAACAAAGTTTTATGTTCATTTAAAAGTTGGTCAATATGATATGGTAAGAGGTGTTTACATAAGAAGCATACTTGATCAAGGGCTGGATTTTATTTCAGATTCATCAAATATGGAGCCTAGAAATGTTTACTCTTTTGATAAAAGAACAGTATTAAAATGGGATGTTGGAAGTTTACAACCATGTGAAGTAAAAAGGATAGGATATAAAGTAATCTTAAAAAATAATGGTGGAAATAACATAATAAATATAGGAGATACATTAAAAAACAAAGTTAATTCTAATGGTATTAACAATTCTACATATACACAATGTCCATCAAGTTGCCAATATAAATTAACTGTTAATAGATAAATTCTTTGCCCCCTAAAAAGAAGAATCCCATCCAAATGAGATTCTTCTTTTTACTTGTTATTTAATTATAATTCTTTCATAGTAATCTTTTTCAAGTATTAGGTCAGAATAAGTAAACTTATTCCTCACATCTTTGGATATTCTATTCTTATATTCTTCGTCTACAGAATATCCTGCATTGACTATAAGTTCCTTTGTTTTTGAATTATAAGACGCTTTTTCAGTTATCCAGCTTCTGTTATTAAATATAATTAAAGGTTCTCTATTTGAAAATATATCTCGACCCATTAGCAACCTTGAATCATATTCTAATTCAAAAAGATTGGACAAGGTAGGTATTATATCTAAACTTGAACAAGGCTCATCAACTATAACCTGTTCTATATTCTTTGACCAAAAAAGAAACACACTTTTATACAATTCAAAATTCAATTCTACTTCATGCCCTGCCAGCTCATTGATTTCAGAATGCTTTAATCCATATGGATAATGATCTGGGCTTATTGCAATTACTGTATTCTCTGCAATTCCCGCTTCTTCTAGCTTGTTTATTAATAATTCCATTGCTTTATCAAGTTCTATGTTACATGCAAGATATGCCTTTGCAGCTTCTGAATAAGAAAGATCTTCAACAGCTCCTTTATTCTTATAAGACATATAATTACCATTAAAAGAATATTGGAGATGTCCGCTTACAGTCATGTAATAAACATGGAATGGTTGTTTATGAATATATTCATCAACTGTCTCTTCAATCATTTCCAAATCAGATTCTGGCCATGTTTCTGTAACATCTAGCCCATTTCCCAAACCTTTATAATCATATCCCATATTAGGGTGAGATTTATCTCTTTTATAATAATCATAATAATGATTATGATATGCATAAGTATTATAATCAATTTTTTTCATTTGATTTCCCATGCAAAATGGCATATTATTTTTTGATGATTCGTAAAAGCTCCATACTCCAGTCTTAGGTAACAAACCTGTACAAGCTACATACTCCCCATCAGATGTGCTCACTCCCCATATTGGTGTATAAAAATCAGTAAACTGATATCCTTCATTGTACATTTTATAAAGTGTAGGAGTTAAGTCTTTATCAATTGCATATTGTGAAAAACCCTCTGCCGTAATTAATATAAGATTTTTCCCCTTAAATATACCCGTGTAATCATTTTTCTTTGATGGAGAAACGCCTTTAAAATATTCATGCATTTCTTTTAATACATTATCCTTTTCATTTTCTATCAGATAATTAAAATCAATATTTAGAACATTATATGTAGGAACATCTTCTTCAATTGCAGAAGATGGTGTAATATGTTCCATTGCATAAACATCTGAATTACTATTCAAAATAGCTGTTTTGTTTTCTTTTTCTTTTTCATTTGCTTGAAATGCATTAAAACTTTTAAATAGATTTTTAATGTCTAATTTTTGAGTTGTTAAAAGACCAAATCTGTCAACAGAAATATCTATTATAAATGTTTTTGAATAGAGATAATGTGAATTTAATTCACCGTTGTTGGAATTAAATATTATAATCAATGCGATAAACTGAAATGCAACTGCTATACAGAATGTTTTCATCTTATTTATTTTGTTTATTATTAATTTATTTTTAATAGCAAGTATTAACATTAAGCATAAAGGAATTATTATAAATATAAGGGGAACAATGTTATTTAAAATTACTACAACACATTCCCTCCAAAACTGAAAGGCATCACTTGCACCAATTATAGAATACAGTGAAAAAAATGTATAAAAAATTTTGTAATAAACATAGTGAGCTCCATAAAATAAAGTCAAAATTAAGGTAAATGAAATAGCTGCTATTTTGTTAAACCTGTCATTTGATAATGTGGTTAAAATACTTAATATTAAACCTATTGGAACTGATAGCATAATCATTAAAATCAAACCAATATCAAGCAGTTTATTAAATGATGTAATTTTAATTATAATCTCAAGATATATGATTAAAATCGAAAAAAAAAGTAAATTATTTCTCTTTTTTATTAAATTTAGCAGCTCATATATAGTTTTCATAATTTGTGAATTAACCTTTCGCCATAGATATTTCATATTATCCTATGATTAATATAATAAAATAATTCTTTTATTTAATAACTAAATTTAATAAAGGTTCATATCATTAATATATCTATTTTTAATTCATATATTCTATCTTTATAAAGAATCCTTTTATAAAATATTATATATATATTAAGGGCGCATTTAATGCGCCCCCTTTATTTTATAATAATAAATCGTATATTCCTAAATATTACAATACCCAACAACCATATATTCATCAGGAATATTATAATCTTTGCCAATGTTCCCCATAGTCCATGAAGTATCAAATAATGTTGAATCAATAATTGATTCAAAATAAAGCATTACAATACCTGTATCAATTTTATTTTCATATTTATTAACATTATCATCTTTTCTTATAGCTAATACTACAACACCATCATCAAGAATGAATCGCCATGGTTGTCTATTTAAAGTAGAAGGGGCGAGACGAGCATAATTAAAAGCATCAAGTAATCCTCTACTACTTAAATCATCTGTATCTGCGCATTTACCCCATTCCTTAATAAATACTAGTTGGCTTACATCTATTCTCGTTGAAACATTATCTTCAGCTATTACTACATTTGCTTTAGATGGATTGTAATCTAAATTAGTCTCATTAACAGCTTTTGTTTTATTATCATCATAACCTAAGGCAATTAAAGCAGTTAATTTTTTTTCAGAATCCATCATTAATTTTTCCATGATTTCATTTCCATCATTAAATGTTATCCAACATGTATTTACTCCTAACTCAAGGGCCTTTAGCATTAACCCTTGACCTATATAACCAGTGTTTTCAATATAATCTTTTTTCTCTTCTGATAATATTACTATGTAATGAGGTGCTTCAATCATATTTTCTTTATAACCAGCAATACCTTCAAGCTGTTCATATATTTCTTCCTTATTTTTAATAAACACTTCAATTTCTATATCATGTACTAATTTTTTGCCTTTTTCATAAGAATGTTTAATTTCATATAATATATCTTCACTTACCTTAGTTTCCTTGTAATCCCTTACAGATTTAATTTTGTGTATAAGATTTTTATAATCCATATCTTCCTCCTTATTTTAAAATGCTATAACTATTCCTCCATCATCAGCATATACTGTACTCAAACCGCTTGCTTTAAATATTTTAATATCCTTGAAAGGATATCTAGCTTTTATTTCATTCTTTAATTTTTCAGCTTTTTCTAAACAATTTACATGAGTAATGCCAAGAATAGTATTTTCAAAATCAACATTATACTCACCAATCATTTCTACAAGCCTGCTAAAAGCCTTCCTTTTTCCTCTAATATTCTCTTTCAATACTATTTTCCCATCATCTGCCCCCATAATAGGTACAATGTGCAATACATTAGCCAAAATAGCTTTCAAGTTAGTAATTCTCCCATTTTTAGCTAAATTGTCCAACGAATCAAGTATAAATAATGTTCTTAATTTATTTATATACTTTTCTGTATTTTCAATAATTTCAGATACATTAAAATTATCTTCAATTAATTGTTTTACTTTTAGAGCTACTAATGTTTCACCTGCTGCTGCACTTTTTGAATCAAATATATGTACAAAATTTTCTGGAAGCTTTTCTTTCAAAATATTTACTGCTAGCATAGCTGAATTGTATGAACCGCTTAATTGACTTGAAATAGTAACAACAAAAGTATCTTTATGCTTATTAAATGAATTAATAAAATCCTCGGGAGATGGACATGAAGTTTTGATTAATTTTTTACTATTTTTCATTTTAGATATTAATTCATTTCTATCTAAATTTTTATCAACTATTTCCTCATCGTCTATTAAAATATTAAATGGAATTCGTTCCATGTCAATTGTTTCATCATTGAAATCTACACAGCTATCCATAACTAAATTTACATCCATCGACATCTCTCCTTGTATAAATTATTTGTTTATTAAAAGGTTTAAAATTATATGATTATTATTATAGCAAAATATGGTTGTTTGTTCAATTTATTTTATATTATTCTTAAAACTATTTACTAATTCTAATTTTTTATTTTTTCTTAAACTTTTAATTTTTATTTCTCTTTTTAATGCATCATTTTTATTTTCATGTTCTTCAAAATATTTCAACACCACAGGTATTCTTCCTCTTGTATATTTTGCCCCCTTGCCTTCATTATGTGATATTAATCTTTTTTCTAAATTTACAGTATAACCAGTATACAAAGTGCCATCCTTGCACTCAACTATATATACATAATACATTTTTCTGTCCCCTTAATTTATCTTATTATATATATTACCACTTTTTTATGAAAAATAACTAATATTTTTTAAAATTCTAACTATTGAAATAAAACAGCTTTTATTGACTTTTGTTTCTCGCTATAATAAAATATAATTATTATTTTTGGAGGATGGAAAATGAAAATAGGTATTATTGGAGCTATGGAAGTTGAAGTAGCTGAAATAAAAGAATTAATGAACAATGTTGTAGAAGAAACAATAAGTGGAATAATATATTATCAAGGGAAGATTTATAATAAAAATGTAATAGTAGCTAAATGCGGTGTAGGAAAAGTACATGCTGCTGTATGTACTCAAACAATGATATTAAAATATTCACCTGATGTAATCATTAACACTGGTGTAGCAGGAAGCTTAAATTCCAATTTAAACATTGGTGATTTAGTAATATCTGATAATGTCATACAACATGATTTTAATACTTCTGCATTAGGAGACCCTATTGGTTTAATTTCAGGTATTAATTTAGTTAGAATACCAAGTACATACAGTATCGTAAAAAAAATAAAACAAGCCGCTGAAACAATTAAGGATACAAATACTTATATAGGTGCTATAGCATCAGGTGATCAATTCATATGTAGTGAGAATCAAAAAAACTATATTGTTAATAATTTTGGGGCTTTATGTGCTGAAATGGAAGGTGCAGCAATCGGTCATGTATGCTACCTAAATAATGTTGATTTTTGTATAGTGAGAGCCATATCTGATAAGGCTGACAACTCATCTCATATGGATTTCCCTACTTTCGTACAAATTGCCGCTAAAAAATCAACAATATTAATAAGTAATTTTTTAAGAAATTTATAATAAAGACCGTCTGAACCATAGGTGAATATGCCCTAACCCCATTTTTCAGAATGTTTTTTCTGAAAAATTGTGGTAGGTCATTGGCAACTAGTTCCCAATTTATGTGAGCCATAGCGAACAAATAAATTGGTGAACTAGACTGCGAGAATCTCCCTCAAACATTTAAAGATCCTTCACTACGTTTCAGATTCTTACAACAATGGTGCTAATAACCTGGACACTGATTCTTTGAACTTAATTGATATACCTCTTTCTAAATAAAGCTCTCTTGTAAGTTCAAGAGAATAATTTAAATCCTCAATAAATGCATCTTCAAGTATTTTAGTAGTTTCCGTATCATAAATTATAGCATTACATTCAAAATTAAGTTTAAAACTTCTAACATCAAAATTTGCAGTTCCCACAGATGATACTATCCCATCCACTACCAATGTTTTAGCATGCAAAAATCCATTTTCATAGGTATATACCTTTACTCCATATTGAAGAAGTTCTCCACAATACCAATAGGTTGCCCAATACACAAATGGATGATCAGGTTTGCAAGGTATCATAATTCTAACATCAATTCCTGAGGATGCTGCTATTTTTAATGCTTCAAAAACACTTGCATCAGGGACAAAATATGGTGTTTGAATATAAATTGTTTTTTTAGCTGAATTAATCATTTTAACATAATTTTGTTTTATAACTTCATCTACCTTATCAGGACCACTGCTAATAATTTGTATGCCTACACGGCCATCATTCTTATTGTCAGGAAAATATCTAAGCCGGTACATCATATCTTCTTTTGTAGCATGACCCCAATCGAGAAAAAATCTTGTTTGCAAATCTATGACAGCATCTCCCTTAACTTTTATATGAGTATCTCTCCAATATCCTATTTTTTTGTTTAACCCTACATATTCATCTCCTACATTAAAACCACCAATGAAACCTATTTCTCCGTCAATTACAACTATTTTTCTATGATTTCTATAATTTATTTTAAAGTTAAAACCAGGTATAGTGCTTGAAAAAAATGAAGCAACCTTAATGCCAGAATTTTTAAGTCTTGTTATTGTTTCCTTTGGTATATTCCTTCCTCCAATAGAATCGTAAAGCAATCTCACTTCAACGCCTTCCTCAGACTTTTTAGCTAAAAGATTAAACATTCTATTGCTTAAATTATCATTTTTAATTATATAATATTCCACATGTATATGATTTTTAGCTCTTTCCATACATTGAAACAAATCGTAAAATTTTTCCTTACCATCTGTAAAAACCTGAACATCATTGTTTTGAGTATAGGAAGATTTATTTACAAATAAATTCATTTTAATCATATCTTTAAATCGCTCAACATTTTTATCGTTAATAACAAGTCTTCCTGAATTAAATAATTCCTCTTGACAACTTAAATAGTCTCCAAATGTTTTTTTAGCATAAATTTTCATATTAAATAATTTTTTTCGGCTAAAATTTTGCGATAATAATAAATAAAAAATAAATCCAGTACCAGCAGGGAAAACTAAAAGAACTAATACCCATGCCAATGTAGCAGTAGGATCTTTCCTTTCAAGAAAAATTACTGCTAGAGCTGTCAGAATATTAATTAAATAAAATATGGAAAATGACCCAAAGTAATTAATCATATTTTCTCCATCTAACAAGTGATATAGTTGTATTTATTATACCAGAATAGATTTATTATTGCAAATAATTAGAAATATATTATTTAATGCAATTGAAGATGCAGTGACACAGAATGAACAAAAAACAATATGGCATTTATAAAACATACCATATTACTTTTTATAAGCATCTTATAGGAATTAAATATATTGATTAATACTATAATTCTAAAAGGTAATCAACAGTGTTTATTATCTCTCCGTTTTTTTTGTATAAAAACGGGATTCTTTTCGTAACCATACACATTACCGCAGCAGGAATTTGACCAATTTGATCCGCTATTTCTTCAATAGTTATTTTCTTGTCTCCACTTTCTCCCATAAAAATAGCTTCATCTCCTATTGATACATCTAATCCCGTTACATCTATCATTAATTGATCCATGCATATTCTTCCCACAATAGGAACAATTTTATCTTTTATTATACAAAACCCCTTATTGCTTAAAGCTCTTGGAAATCCATCGGCATAGCCTATAGGCACTGTAGCTACTTTGGTCCTTTTGTTAGTTTTATATATTAGTCCATAGCTTATTTTTTCTCCTTTTTCCAATTCTTTGACATTAGAAATCTGTCCCTTTAAGGTCGCTATATGTTTAAGCTTAATAAGGTTTCTATCAGCTTTAGGGAAAGGATAAACTCCGTATAAAATAATACCTGCCCTTACCATATTGTAATCATATTCCCTAAAGTTCATAATGGCAGCTGAATTACTAACATGTTTTAAAGGTATTTTTATATTCTTTTTATCAAGTTCATCTAATACATAGTTGAATCTTTTGGCCTGTAATTTTGTATACTCAAAATCATCGTCAGAAGCAGCAAAATGTGTGAAAATACCTTCTACATAAATATTTTTCATATTGCAAATTTCAAATATTTCTTCTATACTTTGTTTATTTGGTAAAAACCCCAATCTATTCATACCGCTTTCTATTTTAAGATGTACCTTAGCGGTTTTATTTAAGTTTTGTGCTATTTCTGATAAAATTAGGCAATGCTCTAATTTATATATTGTTATAGTAACATTATTTGAAATAGCTTTTTCCATTAGATAATCAGGTGTATATCCCATTATCAAAATTTCTGCATCCTTTACATGATTTCTTATATGCAATGCTTCTGATAAATGTGCAACTCCAAATCTTTTTACTCCATTCTCCATAAGAGATTTAACTATATCTACTGCTCCATGCTCATAAGCATCTGCCTTTACAACAGCCATAATTTCAGTATTTTCACTTACGACATTTCTTATTTC
>JAQVWY010000053.1 GCA_028709465.1 Tissierellia bacterium
TAACAGTTATAAATCCTGTAATAGTACCTCTTGGAAAAAGTGCACCAAATACCGAAAGAATATTATTGCTTTTCACTGCATTCGGGTTTATCCTATCAATTGTAGGAGTGCTTATTTGGCCTTATTTTGAATCAATAATTAAAATTGAATAAATAATTTTCTCATTTTATCTCATAAGAATAAGAACATCTCCCGAATCAATTCTTATTTCATCTTTTAGTAAGGAAGCAGGTATAATTTTTCCGTTCTTAAGTACTATATTTGTGTATGTGTCAGTTTTAAGAGTAACACCTATCGGATTATGTAAATCATTATTTTGAATCATAAAAAATGTGTTGTCTTTATTTTTCATTTCTGAAAATACAGCACAGTTACCTTCAATTTTCATTGATTCTATGTAATTAGGTAATCCGTTTAATCTCCTTGTACCATCAGGTATTGATGAGCCGTAGTGAGCAATATCAGTTACTTTTGAAGACAAGAAAATATATGAAAGCGTATTTATTTCCTCATTAACCTGCTTAACCAAATCATAGACTTTAGTTTTAGACCCATCTTTCTCAATCGGACCGGAAACATATACGAAATTAGGACTAGTTGTTGTCCAATATGTATAATATTGAATTCCTTTTGCACCATAAGCAAGGTTCATATATACCTGCAATCTCAAATGCTCAAGAGTAGGTATTGGATATTCACCATGGGATGTCGTTAAAGCAAACGCCCAAAATGGTTTATTATGATATTCACTTTCTTCTCTTATCATTTCAAGATTATTATACCATCCATATTGTACTTGTGATCTATTAGTTACAATTGGATAAAAATCAAAAGAAATAATGTCTAATGGAAGTTCGTTTATAAAACGTGTAACATAGTCCCTGTAATAATCAGTTCCCATTGTAGATGTTGTAGCAAAACTCGGTAGTAAGTTGACATAAAACATTTTACTGGGATCTATTAATTCAATTTTCTGTATTGTATTTAAAAGCTGTGGAATCATTGATACAGGGGGCTCGTCTCTAATGAAATAACCTGCATTGGCAGGGTGATTTTTAAAACGTTCAACAATTGGTTCAGGATTTTCATGAAAACTTGAAGTGTTAATAAGAGTTTTGATTCCTACTGCCTGAGATAAATCCAACGCTTTTTGTAGTGTATCTGCATTTGCATATCGATAATAGTTAATATTGAATCCTGCATCTTTCATTTCTTGAAAGTTTTTAAGATTCAGAGAACTATTCGGAATCCCAAACCAAGCTGTAATAGGTACTTCTACTGTATCTTTAATAGATGGGTACTGGTTTAAATCTAAGGTTCTAGTAAATTCATAGATATCCTTAGCATCGATAATTATCTCTTTTTCATCAACAACATCGACTAGACAACTATTTAGCATAAAACCTAGGCCTATAACTAAATAGTAATAAAAATGTTTCCTCATAAATTTAATTTTGAAATGCAAAAATAGTACTTTTTTCTTATAAAAAATTATGTTATAGTTTTTTTAGAAATACTAATGAGCTAAACATGATATTCAAAATTGTTTGTGATTTATTATTATCTTTGTAATGATTAATTTTACACCACAATATGGTTATTTAAATATAATATTTAATCTTATGAAGAAAGCTCTTGTTACAGGTGCAGATGGTTTTATAGGTTCACATCTCACTGAAATGTTATTAGAACAAAATTACGAAGTAAGAGCAATATCTTACTATAATTCTTTTAATAATTGGGGATGGCTTGAAGGAATGGAGCACCCTGCATTAGAGGTTATTACCGGAGATGTACGAGACCCATATTTTTGTAAATTCATTTCAAAAGATATTGATACAATATTTCATTTAGCAGCTCTAATCGGTATTCCATACTCGTATATTGCACCAGACAGCTATATGGATACAAATATTAAGGGTACTTTAAATATTTGTCAGGCTGCAAGAGAAAACAAAGTTAATAGAGTAATAATTACTTCAACATCAGAGGTGTATGGAACAGCTCAATATATACCAATTGATGAAAAACATCCAAAACAACCACAATCTCCGTACTCAGCTACTAAGATTGGAGCAGATGCTTTAGCGATGAGTTTTTATAATTCTTTTAGTTTACCGATAGTTATTGCACGACCATTCAATACATATGGACCGCGTCAATCGGCACGCGCTATTATTCCAACTATAATAACTCAAATTGCAAATAATAAAAAAGAAATAAAATTAGGAGATCTTACTCCTACACGTGATTTTAACTTTGTAAAAGATACTTGTAAAGGATTTATTGAACTTTCTAACTGCGATGAAGCAATTGGTGAAGAGGTTAACATTTCCAGCAATTTTGAAGTCTCAATGCGCGATACGTTAGAATTGATTGCGGAAATCATGAATTCAGATGTGAATTTTGTTGAAGATGAACAGCGCCTACGACCAGAAAATTCTGAAGTATTTCGTTTATGGGGAGACAATTCTAAAATTAATAAGTTGACTGGATTTGTTCCCTCATACTCTTTAAAAGATGGTTTAAAAGAAACAATAGATTGGTTCCTTAATAAAGATAATCTAAAAACATATAAATCTGACATATATAATGTATAAAGAAGTTGTATCTTTTATTCATGAATTATATGATACTGAAGAAACAGTTCCACTTCATGTTCCAGCATTCAGGGGTAACGAAAAGAAGTACCTAAATGAATGTATCGACTCAACATTTGTTTCAAGTATAGGAAAGTTTGTGGATAGGTTTGAAGAAATGATGACTGAATATACAGGGGCCTCTAAAGCTGTTGTTTGTGTAAATGGAACCAACGCATTACATATGGCTTTGATGCTTGCAGGAGTTAAAAGAGATGATGTAGTACTTACTCAGGCTTTGACTTTTATTGCTACATGTAATGCTATTAGTTATATAGGAGCTCATCCGGTATTTATTGATGTTGATAAAGACACAATGGGATTATCTCCAGTAGCATTAGAAGTCTGGTTAATAGAAAACACGGAAATAAAAGGTGAAAACTGTTATAATAAACATACAGGCAGAAGAATAAAAGCTTGTGTACCTATGCATACTTTTGGACACCCGGTTCATTTAGATGAACTTGTAGAAGTATGTAACCGATTTCATATCAATATAGTTGAAGATGCTGCAGAAAGTCTTGGCAGTTTTTACAAAGGAAAACATACCGGCACTTTTAGTAAAGTTGGTGTATTAAGTTTTAATGGCAACAAAACAATTACCACAGGTGGTGGTGGAATGTTGCTTTTTCAAGATGAAGAATTAGGTGGATTTGCTAAACACATAACTACACAGGCAAAGGTGCCTCACCGTTGGGAATTTGTTCACGATCATATAGGATATAATTACCGAATGCCAAATATCAATGCCGCATTAGGATGTGCTCAGTTAGAGCAGATAGGTGATATTTTAGAAAATAAACGACAGACTGCAGAGAAGTATAAAGTCTATTTTGAAGATAATAATGATATCAAATTCTTCGCAGAGCCAATTAACTGTCATTCTAATTATTGGTTAAATGCAGTAATATTAAAGGATAAACAGTCACAACAAGAATTTCTGAAGTACACAAATGATAATGGAGTTATGACACGCCCAATCTGGGAATTGATGAATAGACTACCTATGTTCAAAGATTGTGAAACTGATGGATTAGAAAATACTCAATGGTTTGCTGATAGAGTTGTAAATTTACCAAGTAGTGTGAGATGAATAGTTATAAATCAAAAAAACAAGCAAAATATTATGGAAGAAAAAGTATTAGAGATAGTAAATCAAATTAGAAAAAACAATAATTTAGATGGATTATCTAATTTGAATAAAACAGATAATTTAAGAGATGACCTGGGTTTTACTTCATTTGATCTAGCAGAATTAACGGTTAAAATAGAAGATGTATATAATATTGACATCTTTGAGGATGGTTTAGTAAATACAGTTGGTGAGATCTTTCAAAAATTATCATAGCAATGCTTTTTTTAGTAGATCAAAATAAGTCATATACTTACAATAACCTTTTGGATGATGTAAATAAAGAGACATTTTATTATCCTTATTTTAGAACATATAACATCTATTCATTTTTTAAAAATTTTATTATTGCTTTAACAAGAAACCTTCCTATTGTTTTAATTGATGAAGATATTAAATCCTCACAGTTGAGTATTGATGAAACTCTAATAAATCAAACAAAAGAGATCTCGTCAGCATCTTTTGAAAGTATATATTCACTTATCGACAATGTCTTTAATTCAAATTCAGATATAATAATATATACTTCTGGAACAACCGGACAACCAAAAAAAGTGGTACATAAATTATCTTCATTAGCCAGAAGTGTCAGAAATGGTGATAGATATAATAATCAGGTTTGGGGTTTTGCTTATAATCCAACTCACATGGCTGGTACTCAGGTTTTTCTGCAAGCCTTTCGCAATAAAAATACTTTAATAAATATATTTAAGTTATCGAGAAAAGACATATATGATGCTATTAAAAACTATCAGATAACTCATATTTCAGCTACTTCAACTTACTATCGTTTATTACTTCCATTCGAGAATAAATTTCCATCTATTACCAGAGTTACTTTTGGAGGTGAAAAATCAGATGTAAAATTACATCAAACAATTGCATCTATTTTTCCTAATGCCAAAATAAATAATATATATGCATCTACAGAAGCAGGTACAATTTTTGCCTCGAAAGGTGAGTATTTCTATATTCCCAATAATATTAAAGAAAAAGTAAAGATAAAGGATGACGAAATATTACTTCATAAATCTTTATTAGGCAAAACTGATAATATTAAAGTAGATGAAGATTTTTACCATACTGGTGATCTCATTGAATGGCTTGATGAAGAAAAATATTTATTTAAATTCAATGGTAGAAAGAATGAATTAATTAATGTAGGTGGATATAAAGTTAATCCAAGTGAAGTTGAAGATGCTCTTTCAACAATTCCACAAATCAAACAATCTGTAGTATATGGTAAATCAAACTCTGTGTTAGGAACTATACTTTGTGCAGATATAGTTTTAATTAATCCTATACCTGAAAATGAAATAAGAATGGAACTAAATAAAATGTTGCAAAACTATAAGATTCCAAGAAGATTTAAGTTCGTTGAAAAATTAGAGCTCACAAGAACTGGTAAAGCCAAGAGATTATGAATATTTTAATTACAGGTGTTTCAAGAGGAGTAGGTATAGAAATTTGTAGAGTTTTACTTGAACAGGGTCATACTATTTATGGCATCTCAAGAACACATACAAATGAATTTAAAAATTTAGAGGATTCTCATAAAGGTCAAATTCATTTTAAAAGTTTAGATTTGTCTGATGGGGATAATGTAAATAAAGAGGTATTTAAAGATTTTGTAGGTAAAACTCCAATACATGGTTTTGTAAACAATGCCGCATCTGCTTACGATGACATTATTTCAAATTTAAACCTAGATAGGTTAAAAAGAATGTTTAATGTTAATGTTTTTACCCCTATGATGTTAACAAAAAATGTTTTAAGAAATATGTTACTTTATAAAGTGAAAGGTTCAATTGTACATATTTCATCTATTTCAGCTCATACAGGATATAAAGGACTAGCGATGTATGCTTCCAGTAAAGGTGCTTTAGAAGCTTTCTCAAAAAATACTGCACGTGAATGGGGCCAATTAGGAATACGTTCAAATATTGTTGTTCCTGGTTTTATGGAAACTGCAATGAGTTCTACTTTATCAGGTGAACAAAAGGACCGTATTTATAAAAGGACCTCGCTAAAGACAGCAACTAGCATATATTCAGTTGCAGAAACAGTTGCGTTTTTATTAAGTGATAAGTCTCAATCTATAACTGGGCAAAACATACATGTTGATAATGGGACTATATAATATAGTTTATTGTACTTTTGATGATAAAAGTCGAATTCAAGCTTTTATCAATAATCATTGGAAAGTAAATCATTCCCTAGTGGTATCATCAGAGTTACTGGAATTTCAGCACCTTAGTGCAGATGGTAGATCGTTCCATTATATAGCTGCTGAAAATAATGAAACGAAAGAGTTTGATGCAATTATAGGGTATATACCAACTAGTCAATATGATACTGGATTGCTCGAAAAAGGTGATTATTGGGGTGCTATTTGGAAAATACGTGAAGATATTTCAAATTCAGAAATTAATACAGTTGGTTTTTTTCTTTGGAAAAAAATGTTCAAACTACCATATTTC
The DNA here is from genome assembly GCA_028709465.1 of Tissierellia bacterium. Taxonomy (GTDB): domain Bacteria; phylum Bacillota; class Clostridia; order Tissierellales; family Sedimentibacteraceae; genus Sedimentibacter. The sequence continues at coordinate 6,252 of JAQVWY010000053.1, forward strand.
AATTCTTATGGAGCAATAGGTATAAGTAATATTGCTAAGCAGATTTATGAGGCCTCAAGATTAGAAATTGGATATCTAAAACAGTATTACATTGTGAATGAGGCTAAAACGGAGTTTTCAATTGCTAAAAATATTACTCCTAAACAATTAAATGAAGATAGATCAAATTTCTCAATTAAGGAGATAAAGTTAGATGAAATAGTTAATAACATTATTAATCCCGCATACTCGCCACAAAAAAGTATTACTTATTTTAAAAATCGCTATGAATTACATCCTATATACAATTATAAGTTCTTAGGCATTTTTGATAATAATAAAACACTAATTTCAGTATGGGCTGTTAGGTTTATAAACGTAAATGATAGTTCAGTTGTAAGAGTAATTGATGTTTTAGGTGATTTAAATGGAATTAATAATATCTATTCTCAAATTCAGGAATTACTTAGTGCTACTGATGCTGAGTATATAGATTTTATGAATCATGGAATTCCTGCTAAAATATTCAAGAAAATGGGATTTGAAGAATTAAATTTAGAGGATAATATAATTTTACCAAATTACTTTGAACCTTTTGAGCAGAGAAATGTGAAAATTGAATTGGCATACAAAGCAGATTTTGACTATGTCGTATTCAAAGGTGATGCTGACCAAGATAGACCTAACATTATAAATTCGCTCTGATTATGAATAATAGGCATTTAACTGTTATAATGTACCACTATGTCAGGGACCTTAAAAATTCAAGGTATCCTAATATTAAGGGGTTAGATGTGAATCTATTCAAAGAGCAAATCAAGTTTCTGAAAAAAAACTATAATGTTATAAGAATGGAGGATGTTATATCTGCATCAAAAGGAGTTGGGGCATTGCCCCCACATGCTGCACTACTTACTTTTGATGATGGTTATATAGATCATTTTACAAACGTATTTCCAATTCTTAAAAACAATAATCTACAAGGCTCATTTTTTGCTCCTGTTAAAGCAATAACAGAGCATAAGGTTTTAGATGTAAATAAAATACATTTTATACTTGCATCAACGCCCAAGAATAAGATATATTTATTGTTAAATGAAATTCGAAATCAGTTAATAGAATTCCAAGAAGAATTTAATTTAAACACATTTGATTACTATTTCGATAAACTGGCTCAGACTGGCCGGTTTGATCCAGCAGAGATTATTTTTATTAAAAGATTACTTCAAGTTGAATTGCCAGTAGATTTACGTTTAAAAATAACTAATAACTTATTTGAAAAAATAGTTGGTGTGGAAGAAGGAGCTTTCAGCAAGGAGTTATATATGTCGATAGATCAAATAAAATGTATGGTAAACGCAGGTATGCATATTGGAACCCATGGATATGACCATTTTTGGTTAGGTTCATTGTCTAAGCAGAAGCAGGAGTTTGAAATTGAAAGATCCATCGATTTTATTAAAGAAGTTGGAGGAAATGTAAATGAATGGACAATTTGTTATCCTTATGGAAGTTACAATAATGATACAATCGAAATCATTAAAGATAAAGGGTGTAAATTAGGACTTACTACAGAGGTAGCAATCGCAACGATTTACTCACAAATGGGTGACAATGTTTTTAAAATACCCAGATTAGATACTAATGATTTACCAAAAGAAGAAGTAAGTATACCAAACAAATGGTATAATTAGTTAAACAAATTTAAAAAGTAAAATAAATATTCTAAATTGGATACAAATAATTTAATATTAGTGGGTGGTGGTGGTCATTGCAAATCAGTAATTGATGTTGCAGAGAGCGCTGGTTACAATATCGAAGGCATTTTAGATCTTCCTGAACTTGTTGGAACAACCGTATTAGGTTACCCGATTATTGGAACTGATAATCAGATAGCAGAATATGTAAATGATGCTGTTTTTATTGTAACTGTAGGACATATTAAGGATGCATCTTTACGTATTAAACTTCATCATGAAATTAAAAGTGCTAGAGGCAAATTAGCTACTATTTTAGCATCAACAGCCAATGTTTCCAGACATGCTAAAATAGGGGAAGGAACTGTTGTTATGCATCACACTAATGTTAATGCTGACGCAATAATAGGGCAAGGGTGCATAATAAATACTTTTGCTAATATTGAGCATGATTCAGTAATTGAAGATTTCTGCCACATATCAACAGGTGCTATGATAAACGGCAATTGTAAGGTTGGTAGTGAAACTTTTGTAGGTAGTCAATCAGTATTATCTAACGGTATTGAAATAGCATCCGGTTGTTTAGTAGGAGCCGGATCGTTTGTTAGAAAAAATATCACTAAAAAAGGTGTTTATTCTGGAAATCCTGCAACTCTTAAAATAAAGCTTTAATGAAACAACAACATGTAATAATAATTGCAGAGGCAGGTGTGAATCATAACGGAAGTATGGAAAATGCTTTTCGACTGATTGAAGTTGCTGCTGAAGCAGGGGTTGATTACATTAAATTTCAAACATTTAATGCTGAAAAACTTGTTTCAGAATCTGCTAAAAAAGCAGACTACCAAGTACAAAACACAGGTAATTCAGAAGAATCACAGTTACAAATGTTGAAGAAGCTGGAGTTATCACAAGAGCAACATCATAGATTAATAGAATATTGTAACAAAAAAAATGTTCAATTCTTCTCAACCGCATTTGATCTTGATTCATTAGAGTATCTAAAAGAAATAGGTCTACAGGTTGTAAAAATACCATCAGGAGAAATCACAAATCTTCCGTATTTAAGAAAAGCAGCTACATTATTCAGTGAAGTGATACTTTCTACAGGAATGGCAACATTGGATGAAATTAGTGATGCTATAAAGGTTTTCTTAAGTGCTGGAATTAATAAAGAAAATATTTCAATTCTTCATTGCAATACAGAATATCCTACTCCCATGGAAGATGTCAATTTAAAGGCAATGCTTCATATCCAGGAAGTATTTGGAACTAAAGTCGGTTATTCTGATCACACGTTGGGAATTGAAGTACCAATAGCAGCAGTTTCATTAGGAGCTACAATAATTGAAAAACATTTTACTCTGGACAAGAATATGGGAGGTCCGGACCATAAAGCATCATTGGAGCCTGGAGAATTAAAAGCAATGGTCACAGCTATAAGGAATATTGAAAAAACAATTTCTGGTAGTGGATTAAAAGAAGTTTCTGAATCTGAAAAGAAAAATATTTCAATTGCTCGTAAAAGTATCGTAGCTAAAAACAGAATCAGAAAAGGAGATACTTTTACTGAAGATAATATTGCAGCAAAACGACCAGGTACAGGTATATCCCCCATGAAATGGGATGAGGTCATAGGAAAGTTAGCTATCAAGGATTTTGAGTCAGATGAATTAATTACTATTTAAAAAAAAATAGTTATGAATATTTGTATTGCAACAGGGACAAGAGCTGAATATGGACTGTTAAAGCCACTTATTGAAAAGATAAAAGCTGAGTCTGATTTTACATTGCAACTTCTTGTAACCGGTGCACATTTATCACCTGAATTTGGACTTACATATAAACAAATTGAAACAGACGGATATTCAATTGATACAAAGGTAGAAATGCTGCTATCATCTGATACTCCCGAAGGTATTACCAAATCAATGGGACTAGGAATAATTGGTTACGCAGATGCTTTCAAACGACTGAATCCTGATTTATTGGTTATTTTAGGTGACCGATATGAGATGCTATCAGTTGCTTCAACTGCTTTAATATACAGAATACCAATCGCTCATATTCATGGTGGTGAGCTTACAGAAGGAGCTTATGATGATGCAATCCGGCATGCCATCACCAAAATGAGCTCACTCCATTTTACATCTACTGAAGCATACAGAAAACGTGTTATTCAACTTGGAGAACAACCTGATAGAGTTTTTAACGTGGGTGCTATTGGTCTTGATAATTTTAGATCATTAAAACTGTTATCAAAAAGTGAACTAGAAAAAGATTTGAGCATCAAATTTTGTAAGTTTAATTATTTAGTAGGATTTCACCCTGAAACTCTATCAAACTCTTCTATTGAAGAACAGTTTAACGAACTGCTTCAAGCTATAGATGTCCAACAAGATAGTTTGTTTATATTTACAAAGGCTAATGCTGATACTAATGGTAGGATTATTAATCATATGATAGAAACATATGTGGAAAATAATCCCGGTAATGCAGTTTTATTCGACTCTTTAGGAACTTTGCGATACCTTTCGGTTATGAAAGGAGTTACTGCTGTTATTGGTAATAGTTCAAGTGGAATTTTGGAAGCACCTTCTGCACCTACTGCTACTATCAATATTGGAGATAGACAAAAAGGGCGCATTCAGGCTCATTCCATTATTAATTGCAAAACTGATAAAGGGGTTATTATCAATGCTTTCAATAAGGTTAAGGGTAAAGAATTCAGACAACTTGTTGACAAAGTAATTAATCCTTATGGTAATGGTAATGCTTCGAGTCAAATAATGGAAGTATTAAAAAATACATCATTAGATAAACTTAGACTAAAGAAATTTTACGATATAGAGTATGATTAAAGACTTCAAAAGATATATTTTACCTGATTCTGCAACAATTAAAGATGCATTAATTGCATTAGATAATAATTCAGATGATTTGCTTACACTGATGATTGTTAACAAGGATAGTTGTATGGTTGGTTCTATAACAGACGGAGATATTCGTAGAGGATTAATCAAAGGAAAACTATTAACAGATAGTGTTAGAGATATAATGCATACATCTTTTAAATTTATTAATGATAACAGCAAAGATGTTTCTATAATAAAAGATTATAAAGAAAAAGGCATTAAGTTACTGCCATACCTAAGCAAAGACGGAAGGATTGAAAAGATATATTCTTTGAATAAAATGTCTTCAATACTTCCTGTTGATGCAGTAATTATGGCGGGAGGTAAAGGTGTAAGATTACGACCATTAACTTTAACAACTCCAAAACCTTTATTAAAAGTCGGTAATAAGTGTATAATCGATTATAATGTTGATTCTTTGATAAACTTTGGTTTAGAAAATATTACTGTAACAATTAATTATTTGGGAGAACAGTTAGAAGAGCACTATAAGGAAAAAAGGAATAATATTCAAGTTAAATGTGTTCGTGAGCCTGAATATTTTGGTACTATGGGATCTATTAAGTTTGTTGATTCATTTATTAATGACACCGTTCTGGTAATGAATTCTGATTTGTTCACAAATATAGATTACGAAGATTTCTATTTACATTTCCAACAAAGTGATTCTGATATGGCAGTAGCAGCAGTGCCTTATTCCGTTAATGTGCCATATGGAATTTTTGAATTAAATGGTAGAGAAATTTATGGCATAAAGGAAAAGCCAACATATAATTATTATGCAAATGCAGGTATATATTTAATAAGGCAAGAAATATTAAATTTAATTCCGGATGATACTTACTTTAACGCAACAGATCTCATAGAGATGTTGATTTCAACAAATAGAAAAGTAGTCCGATATCCTTTAACCGGATATTGGATTGATATTGGTAATCCAGCTGATTATCAAAAAGCACAGGAATTGGTGAAACATTTATAATATAATTTCATGAAGACTTTATATGTTATTCCCGCAAGAGGAGGTAGTAAAGGAATTCCACATAAGAATATAAAGCATTTAAACGGAAAACCTTTGATATATTATTCAATAGATGTTGCTCGTCAGTTGACAACAGATGAGAACATATGTGTTTCAACAGATGATGATGAAATAATTAAAGCCGTGGATGATTACGGATTAAATGTACCTTTTAAACGTCCTGACCATTTAGCTACAGATTCAGCTACAACAAATGATGTAATTATCCATGCATTAGATTATTATGAATCTAAAGGTGTTCATTACGATGTTGTAATTTTATTGCAACCTACTTCACCGTTAAGAAAAGCTACACAAGTTAAGGAAGCGATTGATTTATATAATAATCAACTGGATATGATTGTATCAGTTAAAGAGTCCAAATCAGCTACTGTTATATGTTCTGAAAATGAGGATGGATACCTGGAGTTTAGTTTAAATAAATCAGGATCGAGGAGGCAAAATATATCAAGCTATTACGAATATAATGGTGCTATTTACATAATAAATACAGAAAGTCTCAAAATTAACAATATCAGTGGATTAAGTAAAAAAAAGAAATACGTTATGGATGAAATATCTTCAGTTGATGTAGATACTCCGTTGGATTGGTTTTTAGTCGAGTCAATAATAAATCAACAAAAAGTATAACGTCAATTTTATTTTCTTAAGTAGCCTAATAGGTATTCATAACAAGATTTTCTTCTAACACATTTTTTTTACAGAATGAAAAATATAATACTAAATATTGTAGATAGACTATTGATTGCTTTACAGGAGCGTAAGTACAAAACTTATAGAGAAAAGTATAATATTGACGATTCTTTTAGATTTAACGGTAAAGATATAATACTCTATGGTGAAGGTGAAATCACATTGGGTGCAAATTCTTATTTTGGCAATTACTCTACTATTCAAGCTGATAATGACTGCAGAGTAGAAGTTGGTAATGGTTGTTCAATAAGTCATAATGTTAGAATGTATACATCATCTAAGAATCCTGACTATGATTTCTCTATTAAAAATAATGTTCCTATTAAAAAGGGACACATAATAATAGGTGATTTTGTTTGGATTGGGGCTAATGTTTTTATTAACCCGGGAATTCATATTGGTGATAATAGCGTAATAGGTGCAAACGCAGTCGTCACAAAAGATGTTGAACCATTTGGAATATATGGAGGTGTTCCTGCAAGACTCATTAGGAAAAAAAATAATTAATGCTTAAGAAAATATTTTCTCATTCACTTATTTATGGATTGGCACCACAGATACCAAAAATTGCTAATCTTTTCGTCCTTCCTATAATTACACAATTTCTTACAGAAGATGATTTTGGTGTAGCGGGACTTATTGGATCAGTCGTGGCATCGATTGCTGTATTTGCTAATCTGGGATTAAACGTAACTTTGAGTAATTCCTTTTACAAAAGTCCCGGATCATTCCATTGGAGATGGAGGCAAACATATGGTTTTCTTATATTATGGAATGTTCCATTTGCTTTTTTAATGGCAATTCTGATCTATTTTTTTATTCCTGAGATAGCAAAAGAAAACACACTATATATAATACTAGCTAACGTGATACCAATAGTTTTTTTTGGTCCGACATCTACAATTGGCAGTTTATATTTTCAGTTAAATCAAAAACCTTTTCAAATTGGTTTAAGGAATATGATTATAGGTTTAGTAACTGTTTTACTCAATCTTATATTTATTGCTTACTACGAAATGGGTTATATGGGTTGGTTTCTGGCCGGTGGAATTTCCACAATGTTATTACAATTATCATATTGGTTTCCTATGAATATAAAGTATAATATGAAACCTATATTTAATTTTAAATGGCGTTATTTAAAAGAGCAGCTGAAAATTGGTATACCTACAATTCCACACTATTATGGTTCATACTTATTGAATTCATCAGATAGAATGATAATGGACGTATTAAAAGTATCAACAGGAGATATAGGTAAATATAATGCAGCGGGAAATGTGGCAAATAATGGTAATCATGTTGGAGTAGCGGTTGGGAAAGCAATATCTCCTTTTCTATTAAAATATTACAGAGACAACAAAGAAGAAAAAGCCAAGCTACTTATTTATATGCTGCAAACTATATTTTTGGCTGGTAGTTTTATTATATGTATATGGATGAAAGAGATATTTTCTTTTCTCATCAGAAATGAAACACTGAAAATGGTTTATCCTTTGGCAATTATTATGCTGATGGGTTATAATTATCGTCCTATGTATCTTGGTTCTGTATCAAAATTGATGTATTTGGAAAAGACTAACAAATTAATGCGAATTTCATTAACTGCAGGAATCATTTCTTTAACTTTAAATTTTACATTGATTCCGATATTTGGTTTTGAAATTGCGGCTATTGTTCTTTTTATCGGCTTAATGTATATGGGATATAGTGGTTATTATATTAAAGAATACAGACAGGTTGAAATAGTCAAATATCATCCTGTGTTGTGGTTGATTGCTACTTGTTTACTAACAATATCTGTTTACTTTATGGTCGAATTGAATATATTAATCAAAGTCTTGATAACTCTAATTGTTCTAATTATAGGTGTTTATCTTTCCATAAAATTGAACTATAAAATCAAATCAAATGAATAGAAAAGAATTCATCGATTTCTTATCTGATGCTGAAAAGAATTTACCCTTGTATCAGTGGAGATATGGTGATATAGATATATGGCCAATTATAAAAAAAGAAGTTTTCTTTAAATGGATTAATTCTTTAAACAAAAAAATAGAACTTCGGCAAGAAAAAAATGTCCTAATGTTGGAAAAAACAACTGGAGTGTTTAATGATCTGACTTATAAATATTCAATCAATAAATCAATATCACATAAAGATGTTGTTTTTTCGGGAGCAAGCTCGCACAGAGTTATGTATGATGGAAAATTCATTAATAGATATTTTGAACCTTTAAAGGAAGGTGATAATTTTTTATTTTTAGAGTACGATAGTGGTTCAGATCCCAAAATTTACTCAGAAGACATTATTGAAGTAGAAAGGCTAAAAAAGTATTATTTACTCAAACATAAATTTACTCGAGGCAACAAGAAAATTACTACTCCTGGAATAGATGATTTTAATATTTTATTAAAGAATAATGGGCTTGAGGATTTTATATTGACACGAGAAATTTTATATAGTTATTACTTTCCAATATATTTATACTCAGAAATATATTATGATATATTTATTAAAACAACACCAAAAATTGTTTATGGTTTGTGTTATTATTCACCTGCAATGTTCGGAATGTTTCATGCGGCAAATAAATTAAAAATTGAAAATTATGATATTCAGCATGGAGCACAAGGTCCGTTGCATTCAATGTATACATTTGCCAATTTGCCTTCCACGGGTTTAAATACTCTACCTGAAAAATTTTGGTTATGGGATGAGTATTCGTACAATCACATACAAAAATGGCTCTCAGGAAATGTCAATCATAAAGCTGAATTAAGAGGTAATCCGTGGCAAAATTTTGTTTTAAATGATAATGAATTTTTGATTGAAACCACCAAAAAAATAATTCTTTACACAATGCAATCTCAATCTTTGGATGATTATATGCTTGAGGCAATTAAAAACACTCCTGAAGAATATCAATGGTGGTTAAGAATGCATCCTAGGATGAAAAATGAAGAATATATTTATAGTCAGTTGCAGGAAAATAATATCGAAAATAAAGTTGAGATAAATAAGGCAAACGAGTATCCACTTCCCGCATTGTTGATCAGCTGTTCAATTCACATATCAAAGTTTTCAGGTAGTATTATTGAAGCAGAACTGTTAAATAAACATTCATTAATCCTTGAAGAAACAGGATGTAATGTATATAAGGAACTTATCGAAAAAGGAAATGCTACTGGTATTCTTAATCCAACACCGGAAGAGATCATTAAAAATATTTTGATACAGTCATGAGCAGATTAGTAAATAATATATATGCAGCATATAAAAATATAGGTTTATTCCATTATTTGAAAAATAATTTTACCAATGAATTCGGTGGTAAGCTGCAGTTTGGAGCAAATTGTAAAATAGATCACAGTAAAATATCAGGAATTATTGCTGTTGGAGATAATTCTATAATTAACAATTCGGTATTGAGTGGCAATATTTCCTTAGGAAAAGGTTGCAAGATTTTTCATTCCGAGATGTTTTCAAAAAGTAGTTTGGAAATTGGTAACTACACATCAATTTGGGGACCTAATATAGCTCTCAGACAAAAAATCCATCCTATAAAAATAGGTAGTTTCTGTTCTGTTGCACGTGGTGTAAGTTTCCAGGAGTATAATCATAATATTGAAAAAATAACCACTTATTACATTGGTCAAAATATTTTCAATGAAAAATGGGATGATGAATCTGTTTCAAAGGGAGGAATAGAAATCGGCAGTGATGTTTGGATTGGTGCAAATGCACTTATTCTGGGAGGTGCTAAAGTTGGCAATGGCTGCGTTATTGCAGGCAATGCCGTAGTAAATAAGCAATATCCTGATTATTCAATAATAGCTGGTATTCCCGCAAAAGTAATCGGTTATCGATTCGATGATAAATCAATTGAATATTTGAATGAATTGAAATGGTGGGAATGGGATATTGAAAAGATAAAAGAAAATAAGTCACTTTTTATGGGTAAATTTGTTTACCATGAAAATATCAAATAACATTAATCTGTCGAAAAATATCAATTGAATTCTAAAAATGAATATATCAGTAATTATCCCAGTCTATAACGCAGAAAAGTATATAGTAAAAGCCATTGAGAGTTGTCTTCAATTCTCAGAAGTAAAAGAAATTATTGTGGTAGATGACGGTTATAAAGATGGGGCAAAAGAATTAGTTCGGGAATTATCAAAAAAACATCAGATAATAAAATTATACGAGCATCCAAATAATGAAAATAAAGGTGCGGGTCCTTCCAGGAATTTAGGTATAGAGAAATCAACATCAGAATATATTGCTTTTCTTGATGCAGATGACTTTTTCTTACCCAATCGTTTCATAAGGGACAAACAGGTATTTCAGGAATTTTCGGATGCTCATGGATGTTATAATGCATTAGGATGTTACTTTTACTCTGAGAAAGCAAGAAAATCATTTATTGAACATTTTGATTCAACAACTACCACAGTTAACTCTGCTGTTAATCCAACTCCTGATAATCTTTTAAAAGGATTATTAGGGTTGATTCCTGATTTTGGCTATTTTAGTTTAGATGGTCTTACGGTTAAAAAGAGCTTTATTATAGATAACAATATACAATTCCCGTCGTTATCTGTACATCAGGATACAGTTTTCATAATTAAATTAGCATACTATGGCAAACTTTATCCTTCAGAAATAGATAACCCCGTAACTTTAAGAGGAGTTCATGAGGAAAATAGGATTGTAGCAAATTACAATCTTGCTAAAAAAAAGCATTTTAAAAGATTTGAAATGTGGCAACTGCTCTATAATTGGGCTAAACCAATCAATATCGGGAAGAAAGAATTTAAGCTTATAAAAAATCAAAAAGATTTCTATAAGATTCTTTCAGAAGAGAACTCCCGTACCTCAGATGTTATACTCCTAGCTTTCAGTGACTTCAGAGTACTTTTAAATCCTGATTACAGAAAACTTATTAAAGAGAAATTCAAAATGTAATCATGAAAATAGTATTTATCTTTGTCCCATCGAATTACGAGCTGATTCTAATTCAGTTTCTGATTAAATAATTTTTATGGATAGTACTTCTTTTAATTATTCGGTAATAATACCTCATAAAAATATCCCGATGCTGTTAAAGCGTTGTCTTGACTCTATTCCTCGAAGAAAAGATACGCAAATAATTGTTGTGGATGATAATAGTGATCCTTCTATTGTCGATTTTTCTAAATTCCCGGGACTAAATGAACCTCGAACAGAAGTGTATTTTACTAAAGAAGGCAAAGGTGCAGGTTATGCCAGAAACGTTGGATTAAAAAAGGCAAAAGGCAATTGGATTTTATTTGCAGATGCAGATGATTATTTTAATAATAGTCTTGATAATTTGATGGATAAATACCTTCTTTCCTCCTCAGATCTGATAATATTCAGAACCAACTCAACTGATTGTGATACACTTATTCCCATAGATGACAGGGGTAAAGTCTATAATGATTTACTGGTTAAATCTTTGGAAAAGAAGAGTGTTTCAGACTATGTTCGTTTTTTCATAAATCCTGTTTGGGGAAAGTTTTTTTCACGTAGATTTATTGAAAAACATCAAATACTATTCGATGAAGTTTATACGGCAAATGATGTTATGTTTTCTACAAAAAGCGGATATTATGCTCAAGAAATCTTAATAGATTCTGAAATTATGTATTGTGCCACAGTAAGATCTGGTTCGCTTGACTATCAGTATACTATTAATCACATAAAATCAAGATTCGATGTAGCGCTTGATAAATATAGATTTTTAAAGAGTAGAGGAAAGGCTAAGTACAGAATAAATGTTTTGTATCTTATTAATTCATCACGGAAAGTAGATAAAAAATGGATTAATAATTTCTTAATTCCATCCATTAAAACTATTGATATAAAACATAATATTCAAGATCTATTTCAACTTATTTTTAGAAAAACTCAATTTATTAAAAAATGAAACCACTCATATCTGTAATAGTACCCTGCTATAATCAGGCTCATTATTTGGATGACTGTCTGCAGTCTGTCTTGGATCAAAGTTATATTAACTGGGAATGTATAATTGTAAATGATGGCAGTCCTGATAATACTGAAGAAGTAGCACTCAAATGGCAAAGTATCGACTCTAGGTTTGTATATTCTAAAAAGGAAAATGGTGGATTGTGCAGTGCACGCAATCACGGTATATCAAAAGCTACAGGCAAATACATCTTACCACTTGACTCAGATGATAAAATAGAGAAAGATTACATCAGTAAAGGCATAGAAATAATTGACAACAATGCAAATGTTGGTGTAGTTTATTGCAAAGCACGTTTTTTTGGTGCTGTTAATAAAGATTGGGTGACACCAGAGTTCGATAAAAAACATCTCTTATGCGAAAATTTGATTTTCTGTTCAGGTATTTATCGAAAGCAAGATTGGGAAACAATAAAAGGCTATGATGAAAATATGAGTTATGGCTGGGAGGATTGGGAATTCTGGATAAATTTGTTACTTAATCAAAACAAAGAGGTCATTAAATTAAATTATCTTGGATTTTATTATAGGCAGAAAGATATTTCAATGGTAACATCTCTAAATCAAAGTGATAGTAAACAACTTGAGATGTACAATTACATTTATAACAAGCATAAAGCTTTTTATGATACATATTTTGGACACCCTATAACTACTTTTGGAGAACTATGGAAGTTGCAGAACAAAAATAGAATGTTGATTTTGGCAATAAAAAAGATTAAAGCTATTTTCAAAAAGTGAATATAAAATTGAGTAATCAAATAGATAAATTGAATAAATCGCGAGCCATAGTCGGAATATCCCTTCTCTTTCTCGCTATTATGAGCTATCTTATATTTTCGAGATACACAAAGATGGGGTTAGAAGCTGCTGAAGTTGGCCTTTTTGTCATACTTGTTGATT
>JAQVWY010000006.1 GCA_028709465.1 Tissierellia bacterium
ATATGTCAGATGAAGCTGTAGCGAAAGTGCCAGTTTCATCAGGATTTGAATATGCAGGAGAGTAAAAAAACGATTAAAATGCAATAAGTTATCTTATTGCATTTTAATATAATGGGGAAAATTATGATTGAAATAAATAATTTAAAAAAATCATTTGATGGGTTAGAAGTATTAAAAGGAATAAATATAACCATTGAGGATGGAGAAATATATGGATTAGTTGGAAAAAGTGGATCTGGAAAATCCACATTATTGCGTTGTTTAAATGGATTAGAATCTTATTCTTCTGGAAGTATAAAAATAAATGGAATTGAATTAAATTCTTTAGATAAAAAAGAACTCAAAATTTTACGTAAAGATGTATCCATGATTTTTCAACATTTCCCTTTGCTTGGAAGAAAAACTGTCTATGATAATATTGGGTTTCCTATGAAATGCTGGAAATATGATAAAAAAATAATTGATAATCGTATAAAAGAATTAGCAGAAATTGTTGGTATTACTGATAAATTAAATCAAAAACCAACCACTTTATCTGGTGGTCAAAAACAACGTGTTTCAATTGCCAGAGCTTTATCTATGAATCCAAAAATATTGTTAAGTGATGAAGCAACTTCAGCACTAGATCCTACAACTACAGCAGATATTTTACAGTTATTACGAGAAATAAATAAAAAGTTAGGCATTACAATTATAGTTGTTACTCATCAAATGGAAGTAATACGTGAGGTTTGTCAAAAAGTTTCCTTGCTTGAAAATGGTCATATTGTTACATCTGGAAAAGTTGATGATATTTTCCTTAATGGGTCCAAGGAACTTAATAGATTTCTTGGTAATGAAGAGATATTTCGTTCCTCTAATGGTGTTAATTTACGGATCATGTTACTTGAAAATGATGATTCTAAACAAATTATTAGCAAAATAGCTAGAGATCTAGATGTTGATTTTTCTATTTTAGGTGGTAAGGTTGATAAATATAGGGATAAGCATTTAGGTTCTTTATTAATTAATTTTCATAAAAAAGATATTTATAAGGTAAAAGAGTATTTAACTAATAAACATATTGTATGGCATTCATTGGAATAAGTTTATTATTGATTAGTATTAATAGTATATTCTAATATGATTATATAAAACAAGGAGAAATAAATGTTTGATTTTTTATCAGAATATCAAAAAAGATTTTGGGAAATGATTATGATTCCAGCATTTAGTTCAACAATAAAAATGGTTATTATTACAACTATATTAGCGACAATATTAGGACTAGTGGTAGCTATTATTTTATTGGTTACAAATAAAGAAGGAATGCATCAAAATAAAGTAATCTATGGAATTATTTCCTTTATTGTTAATGTAATTAGGTCATTTCCTTTTGTAATTTTGATGGTATTTTTGTTGCCATTAACTAAATCAATTACTGGAACATCATTTGGAGTTAAGGCAGCATTGATTCCTTTAACAGTTTCTGCAACAGCTTTTATAGCGCGTTTAATTGAAAATGCAATGAAAGAGGTAGATCCAGATTTGATTGAAGCTATGAAATCATTTGGAATTTCAAATTTTCAGCTTGTTTTTAATGTTATACTATCTGAAGCTGCTCCAGCAATTATGTCAGGAATTGTTTTAGCAACTATTTCAATTTTAGGTTCAACTGCTATGGCTGGTACAATGGGAGCAGGTGGTATAGGATCTGTTGCTATTACATATGGATATCAGAGCTTCAATGATAGGGTTATGTATATGACGGCTACAATTTTAGTAATTATGGTTCAAGGTATTGAGGTTATAGGCAATTGGATATATAGGAAAATGAAATAATGGAAATGATTAATTATTATTATAAGAACATTAACCAAGGAGGCTCAAATATGAACGAAGATAAATTGTTTCAACAAATTAGTGAAGCAGTTGTAGAAATGGAAGATGAATTGGTAGAGGAACTTTGCAATAAGTCATTGGAGCTTTCTATACCAGCGGATAAAACAATTAATAAGGGTTTAATAGCAGGAATGGATAAAGTTGGACGGCTTTATGAGGAGGAAGAATATTTTCTTCCAGAAGTACTTACTTGTTCAGACACTTTAAACATTGGATTAGATATATTAAAACCACACATAGAAACTGAATCTACAGATTCCCCTATAAAGGTGGTAATTGGAGTTATAGAAGGAGATACTCATGATATAGGAAAGAATTTGGTTAAAATAATGACTGAATCAGCAGGTATTGAAGTACATGATTTAGGTAGAGATGTTCCATTGAAAAATTTTGTAAATACAGCAGAAGAGATTGGTGCAAACTTTATCTGTATGTCAACTTTGATGACAACTACCATGATGGGAATGAAAACTGTAATAGATATGTTAAAAGAAAATAATATAAGGAATAAATATAAAGTGATGATTGGTGGAGGACCTATCTCACAAAGATTTGCAGATGAAATTGGTGCAGATGCATATTCTGCTGATGCATATGGAGCAGTAGAGAAAATAAAATTAATGATGGCAAGCTAATTAGATGTATAAGCATGAAAATGGTTCGGTAATGATTAGGAGAAAAGATAATGAATGAAAAGCAAAGATTGTTAGGCCTGTTAAAAGGTGATAAGACAGATAGATCTCCTGTAATATGTCCAGGTGGTATGATGAATGCTGCAGTCACAGAACTATTAGAAGATATAGATTCAAATCACAATACTGATTTAGATGCTATGGTTTATACTGCTATTAAAATTAGAGAAGTTATAGGGTTTGAAAACTATGGAGTACCTTTTTGTATGACATGTGAATCAGAGCCATTTGGAGTGGTTCTTAGCGATGGCGATAAAAAATGCGAGCCAAGGATAGTTGAATATAATAGCTCTAGTTTAGAAGAGATTATGGAGAAATTTGATTCTAATGTATTACTTGGTACAAGAAGCCAAAATGTAATTCAGGCAATTGAAAGGCTAAAAAATGATGAGGTTCCTGTAATTGGGAATGTTACGGGTCCAATAAGTACAGCTACCTCAATAGTTGATCCTCTAAAACTATTTAAGATGTTAAGAAAAGAACCAGATATATCATATAAGTTTATTGAATATATAAATGATTATTTAATAAGTTATGCAAAAAAAATGGTAATTGCAGGCGCTGATATTATAGCAATTTCAGATCCTACAGCAACTGGAGAAATATTGGGAAAGAAAAATTTTGATAAATTTGCCATGCCTATGTATAAAGTATTTTTAAAAGCCATAAATAATATGAATACTCCTGTAATAATCCATATATGTGGAGATGTTAAGAATATAATAGAAAGTTTAAATTTATTAGATGTACAAGCTATTAGCTTTGATTCCATAGTTAATATGAGATATGCTAAATCAAAGATTAAAACAAATTTAATGGGAAATGTAAACACCCTATTACTTCAAAATGGTTCAACGGATAAGATAGTTTCCATTACAAGAAATGCTATGGATTCAGGAGTAGATATAGTATCACCAGCTTGTGGTTTGGGCATGTCCACGCCAATAGGAAATTTAAGGGCTATGACAGATTGTGTGAAAGGAAGTATAAATGGCTAAGGTTAGTTTTATTAAAGAAAACATCAGTATTGAAGTAAAGGAAAATACTGTTTTATTAGATGTAATTAGAGAAGCAAGATTAAGTATTGAAACCCCATGCAATGGTATGGGGTTTTGTGGTAAGTGTAAGGTAATCGCAAAAGGTCAATTATCTAAACCTACGGATAGAGAAAGAAAGATAATTAATGAAAATAAAAACGAAAGATTATCATGTATGACAATGATTCTTGGAGATGTGGAAGTAGAATTAATTGAAAAAAAGAAATCTTTAAAGACAATTAGTAAAGGTTTTAGTATTGATGTTTTAATAGATAGTCCTATAAAAATAGTAAGACTTCCAGAATTTAATAAAGGAAGTTCTATCCCATATGTTAATTATTTAGGCTATAAAGTCAATTCAATAGATTTATATAGAAAAATTGCTATTATAGAAGAAAATAATTTTAAAGAAATATGGGGTGTTTATTTTGAAGATAATCTATTGGATATTAGTAGTTTCAAGAAAGATATATTAGGAGTAGCTGTAGATATAGGTACTACAGGTATATCATATTATTTAATAGATTTATCCAATGGAGAAATAGTTGGAAGTATATCATCTTTAAATCCCCAAACCCAATATGGTGGGGATGTGCTTACTAGGATTACATATTGCATGGAAAATCCATTAGGGGCTATTAAATTACAGGAATTAATTGTAAATGAAATAAATCATACTATTAAAAAAATAGTAGGTAATCTATATGATATAGATGATATTTATCATATTACAATTTCAGCAAACACTACTATGCAGCATCTGTTATTAGGGATAAATCCTGAATCCTTGGCCAAAGCACCTTACAGGTCAGTTTTTTTAAGCCGTAATGTTTTTAAAGCAAAGGATATATCTATTGAAGTGAATAAAGAAGCCGTTCTTAATATAATTCCATCTGCTTCGTCCTATGTAGGTGGAGATATATTATCTGGTATTATGGCATCTGGTTTTCAAAATAATAAAGAGGCTGTATTTATTGATATTGGCACAAATGGTGAGCTTGCAGCATTAAAGGATGGGCATATTATATCCACATCTACCGCAGCTGGTCCAGCATTAGAAGGAATGAATATAGAATGTGGATGCCGTGCAGAAATGGGGGCCATAGAAACTTTTCAAATAGATGAAGATTTTAATATTCATTACACAACAATAGGAAATGTTAAACCAATAGGAATTTGTGGCAGTGGACTTATAGATATAGTTGGAGCGTTCGTTAATAGGGGTATCCTAATGAAATCTGGTAGGTGGAGTAAAAATCTAAATTCTAAATTGTCTGATAGAATAAAAGACAAGAAATTTTATATAACTGAAGATATATATATATCACAAAAGGATATAAGACAAATTCAACTAGCTAAGGGGGCTATAGCTGCTGGCCTAATTCTTATGTTAGAGGAAATAGGAATGAAGATAGATGAAATATCAATGGTATATATAGCAGGTGCATTTGGATATCATATAAATCCAGATAATATAAAGATAATAGGGTTAATTCCTAAAGGATTTAATGGAGAAATAAGATTTTTAGGTAATACTTCATTAGAAGGTGCAAGATTAGCTTTGATAAATAAGAGATTTTTTGAAGAAGTAAATGATATTATGAGAAAGATGGAAGTATTGGAATTATCTCTTAGAGAAAATTTCCAAGGTGTTTTTGTTTCCCAATTAAATTTCTAAAAGGAGTGATAAGATGGCAGTTGATAACATATTTAAATGTACAGGAAATGAAATAGAATCAATACCTGATAGTATATTAGAAGAATTATCTATGTTTTCTATGTCCTATGAAGAAATAAATAATAATGCTTCTTACATTGCAAAATTGTCAAAAGCTTTAAAAGAATATAAGAATAACAAGTATTGTGAATTACCATTTTGTCATACTGTAGAGGCCGAAGCTTTTGGATCAACAGTGAATTTCGATCATAAGTATGGCAATAGAATTGGCGTATATGTAATTAAGGATATAAATTTAATAGAAGATATAAAAAACATTGATTTAGGTACTGGAAGAATTTATGAGGTTTTAAAGGCTATAAGCATATTAAAGAAAAATGGAGAAAATGTAATCCTTAATGTAACCGGTCCTATAACTATTGCAACATCTATTTTAGATAGTCAATTGTTATTTAGAGCTATTAGAAAAGATGCTGAAAAGGTTAATCAATTGTTAGAGAAAATTGAAAATGGCATAATAAATTATATATTAGAAGGTATAAACTATGGAGTAGATATTGTTTCCTTTGCAGATCCAGCAGGAACTATTGATATAGTTGGACCTAAGGTATACAAAGAAGTATCAGGTAAATTTACATATAATATATTAAAAAAACTTGAAGAACAATTAGGTGGTACCATAATACATATATGTGGAAAAACTTCAACCTCACTTGAATCTATTGGTCTATTAGACACCGAAAATTTACATGTAGATGGGGATAATTATTTTGATATGATTGAAAATATTAGTAAGAATAATATAAAGTTCATTGGTCATTGGTGTTTGAAATTAAATAGGAAAAATAGCATTATTTCTAAATGCATATTAAAGTAAACAAACTTCTTCAGACTATGTTATTCTTAAAGCGTAGCTTGAAGAATACAGGTTTTGTTAATAGTATAAATTTTAAGAGTCTTATTAATTTTATAAAACATTATAAACAATTCACCTCTTTTATTAATTTACATAAACTATATGGAGGTGATTTTCTATGGAGTATGTTGAAAGTGTTATCGTATCAGGAATGAGTCAGGACAAATATATATTGCTTAAGCTAGGAATTAAAAATGATGACAGTTATGAATTAAATAAGATATTACATTTTATAGATACAGAAAAAAGAGCTTTACACAGCATTTTTTATTCTGATAATGTTGTATATATGGTAGATTCTTTTAATAATAAAGTAATTAAATTCGATTTTGCATCTAATTCATGCAGTGACGTAACTGTGGGAAGGGATCCTCGTCACCTGTGTTTAAATAAAGATAATATCTATGTAACAAACTTTGAATCTGATAATATTTCTGTTATAGACAATAACAGTTTTACATTAGCAGGTTCTATTCCTGCTGGAATAAAGCCTCATGACATTAAATATTATCATAAAGATAATAATCTTTATGTATCATGCTATGAAGAAAATCAAATAATTCAGTTGAATCCACATAGTGGAGAGACTAAGTGTTTAGAAACTGATGGTAAGCCTATGCATATTTTTGTAGATGATATTTTAATAGCTATGACATACTATGCAAATGGAAACATTTATTCTAAAATTAATTTTTTAAATTTTGAGACTAATAATATAGAAGATATAATAAAAATAAAAGGACTTGCATCTGATATTGAATATGATTATGTTCATAAATTATTATATGTAATCAATATAG
Organism: Tissierellia bacterium; assembly: GCA_028709465.1. GTDB lineage: Bacteria > Bacillota > Clostridia > Tissierellales > Sedimentibacteraceae > Sedimentibacter. The sequence goes on from JAQVWY010000006.1 coordinate 7,005, forward strand.
AAGATAAAAGCATATACATAATAGATGCAATAAAAAGAAAAATAATAAAAAAAATACAATTAGGTGGCTATCCAGAAAGCCTAACAGTCGGTGAAAATTATTTGTTAGTAACAAATTCAAAGAAAAAATTGATAACATTAATTGATATTGAAACTTTAACAATATATAAAAATATTGAACTGGAGTTTACACCAGATTGTATTAAAATAATAAGAACTTAACCTATTAAAGAAATCAAAGATTTATACAGATCTCGATAACCTTGTTTTATTTACAATAGTAAATTAATCTAATTCTGTAGTTAATGTTTTTATTATGCTGCCGAAAATTTCTTCAGGATTTAAGTCCCACTTTTTGCAAATATTTTTTGCAAGATTTTCTGTTGGGACATTTATGCTTAAACTAAATATTACTGTTTCATTTTCTGTAACTTGAAGATTAACTATAAAAGCATCCTCTTTAATTTTATAATAATGTCCAATCAATTCCCTTTGTTTTTTTAATTCTTTTTTTAAATGGGAAAAATTTGAAGACACCTCATCTTTAAAGTATTCTGGAAGTATATCTCCAAACATCTCTAAAGCTTCTTTACCAGCTTCTGCAATTTCATAATATTCATTTCCATTTTTAGAAGTTAATTTAATAAATTTAGAGTCACATAAATTACCTAATAATTGTTGTAATGAAAAATAGTCCATGTAATTGTTTTCCAATATACAATTTGTGATTTCAATGTTTGTAAGTGGAATATCAATAAATTTAAGTATATATAAAAGTTTAAGTTTATCTTGAGCAATTTTATTACCGCTTTCCATTATAACCTCCTAAAATATATTATATGTATTATACCAAATATTTAGTTTTTAACAATATTAAATTTAAAATATGCATATAGACTTTTTTATTAATTTATAATACAATAAAGTATATATTGACAAAGGGGGATATCATAATGAAGTTTAAAATTAAATTTTTTACAACAATACTAATATTTATGGTAATAAGTTTCACAGGATGCTCATTAAATGATGATTCTAAACCAATTATTGCACCAGTGAATAACGATGATATAACAAAAAATAATATTGAAGAAACTTCTGTAAATTTTCCAACAGAAGAGGAAATAGAAGAAAAAGAGGAGGTTCCTGCAAAGAATCCTTTAGAAGAAATTGATATGACATTGAATCCAAATGAAATGGGTGAAATTATGATTCTTATGTATCATGGTATTGCAGAAAAAGAAACTACATGGGAAAGAACACCTGAAAATTTTCGTAAAGATTTAGAATATATGTATCAAAATGGTTTCAGAATGATAAGTTTAAATGATTATGCAAAAGGGATAATTAATACTGAAGCAGGATATACACCAATTATATTGACTTTTGATGATGGAAGGCAAAATAATTTTAATATAATTGAAAAAGAAAACGGTGAAATTGAAATTGATCCTAATTGTGCTGTAGGAATATTAGAAGAATTTAAGGAAAAATATCCTGACCTTAATGTTACTGCTAGCTTTTTCTTAGGTACTAATATTTTTGGACAAGAAAAATATAAGGAATACAAGCTTAAATTTTTAATTAATAATGGTTATGATATAGGAAATCACACCCACAGTCATAATAGAATGGCTAATCAAAATAAGGATGAAATTATTTTTGAATTAGGATCTATAAATAATATAATTAATTCTTACTTACCAGATTATAAAGTTGAAACATTAGCTTTGCCAGAAGGAAGCAATCCAAAGGATGAATTTTTAAATGATGCCGTAGAAGGTGAGTTTGAAGGCAATGAATATAAGCATGTGGCGGTACTAGATGTAGGATGGAGGCCTGCGTTTTCGCCTTTTGATACAGATAATGATTTTACTAATCTTTATCGTGTAACCGCTAGCGAAATCAATGTTGATGGATGCGGAATCACAGATTATTTTAAACAATATTCTAATGGAAAAAGAAATATATTTATAAGCGATGGAAATCCCGATGTAGTTACATTTCCTAAAAAATTTGAAGAATATATTAACATGGATATTGTAGGGGATAGAATATTAAATATATATGAATAGTGAGAGCACGAGCTTAATTCGTTGCCAATGACCTGCCACTAGGGCATCTTTTACTATTGTTCAGTATGACAGAAATTCTATGTTTATTTTTAAACGTATTAATTTGAAGTTTAAAATTGAGGTATAAATTATGAAATATAAAATTGATTCTGAAAAATGCAGGAAATGCAAAATGTGTTTAAGATCAAGATGTAAAGCTATTATATCAGCAGATAAAATGTATATTGATTTTAATAAGTGCAACGGTTGTGGAATTTGTTCTAATATATGTCCTATGAATGCCATTATGAAAGTTGAAGAAAAATAATTATTTATTAAATATAATAGATGGAAGTGATATTATGTATAGTGAGTTGCAAGAAATAATATTATCTAGTGATAATATAGTGTTTTTTGGCGGTGCAGGTGTTTCAACAGAAAGCGGTATTCCTGATTTTCGAAGTGTAGATGGCATATATAATCAAAAATATAAATATCCACCTGAAATTATGCTATCATATAGTTTTTTTAAGAATAATACGGCGGAGTTTTACGATTTTTACAGAGATAAAATGTTGTTTTTAGATGTTTTGCCCAATAAAGCTCATTTTAAATTAGCTGAATTAGAAAAGAAAGGGAAATTAAAAGCTGTTATAACTCAAAATATAGACGGCTTACATCAAAAGGCAGGTAGTAGAAATGTATTAGAACTTCATGGTTCTGTACATCGAAATTATTGTATGGAATGCGGGAATTCCTATGATGTTTATTTCATAAAAGATAGTAAAGGTATACCTAAATGTAAATGTGGAGGTATTGTTAAGCCAGATGTCGTTTTATATGAGGAAGGCCTTAATGAAGAAGTATTAGAACAATCTGTGAAATATATTGAAAATGCAGATGTATTAATAATTGGAGGGACTTCATTGGTTGTATATCCAGCTGCTGGATTAATTAACTATTATAGGGGCAAAAAATTAGTGCTAATTAATAAATCAATCACTTCTTTAGACAGAAAGGCAAATGTTGTTATAAATGAGAGTATAGGAAGTGTATTAAACGAAATCTTAATATAAATAATTTATTTATTGGGATTTTGTAATAGTTAATTTAAAAAAAGATAATTTTACAAATGAATGGAGAAATTTGATGTTTACAATAGATAATTACGTTATGGCAGAAAATCTAGAAGAAGCTTATTCTCTTAACCAAAATAGGAGAAATGTAATTTTAGGCGGAACTATGTGGCTTAGATTAGGTAGGAAAAAAATTGGAAAAGCAATTGATTTATCATCTTTAGGACTTAACAATATTGAAGAAGACGATGAAAAATTTACTATTGGATGTATGTGTACTTTGAGAAATATTGAAACAAACAAGAGTTTAAACAAATATTTTAATGGGATTATAGCTAAATCAGTTAATAATATAGTAGGCGTGCAACTAAGAAATGGTGCAACAATAGGTGGTACATTATTTTCTAGATTTGGATTTTCAGATGTTTTAACAGCACTGTTATCTTTGGATACTTATGTAAATCTTTATAAAGGAGGAATCGTTCCTTTATCAGATTTTGTTAACATGCCCTTAGATAATGATATACTCATTAATGTTATTATTAAAAAAGATAGCAGAAGAGCATCTTATTTGACACATAGAAAAAGTTCATCTGACCTACCTGTATTAGCATGTGCAGTATCAAATTACGATGGTGAATGGAATGTTGTTTTAGGGGCAAGACCTATGAAGGCAAAATTAATAAATATCAAGAAAAATTATAATTTAACTAAAGATGATGTTGTTGAGGAAATGCTAGAAATAATAAAACAAAATATTGGGTTTGGTTCTAACTATCGCGGAAGCGGAAAATATAGACAAATACTTGCTGAAGTTTTAGTGAGAAGAAATATTGATGAAATTATATCAGGGGGCAATCATGGAAATTAACTTATGGATAAATGGTAAAGAATTTAAGGATGATGTACTACCTGATACAGTTTTAATTGATTTTATAAGATCTAAAGGTTTTTATAGCGTAAAAAGAGGATGTGAAACTTCCAATTGTGGGTTATGTACAGTATTGATGGATGGAAAACCCATTCTTTCATGTTCTACGCTTGCATTACGTGGAAACGGACATGATATTACTACTATAGAAGGTATTGAGGAAGAAGCCTTAGAATTTGGTGGCTTTATGGCTGACCAAGGAGCTGAACAATGTGGTTTTTGTAGCCCTGGATTTATAATGACTGTTATTGCTATGAAAAATGAATTAACAAATCCAAGTGAGGAAGAAATTAAAAATTACCTTAATGGTAATTTGTGCCGTTGTACAGGCTATATGGGTCAATTAAGAGCTATAAAGAAATATCTTGAAAAAGGTAGTAAATAGGAGGACTTATGAAAGTAGTTAATAAAGGAATAAGAAAAAAAGATGCTATGTCCTTAGTGACTGGTAAACCTGTGTATACAGATGATATTACTCAAGGCAGCTATTTGGTAGTAAAATTATTGAGAAGTCCTCATGCACATGCTTTAATAGAAGATATAGATATTGAAAAAGCAAAAAATCTACAAGGTATAGAATGTATATTGACTTATAAGGATGTTCCACAAGTAAGATTTACTACAGCAGGTCAATCTTATCCAGAACCAAGTCCATATGATCGTTTGATTTTAGACAAAAGAATAAGATGTGTTGGCGATCCTGTGGCAATTGTTGCTGGAATAGATGAAAAAACTGTTAATAAAGCTTTAGATAGAATTAAAGTTAAATATAATGTATTAGAACCTATTCTTGATTTTACAAAAGCAAAAGATAATAAAATAATAGTTCATCCAGAGGATAATTTTAAAGCTCTTGATAGTATTGGAGCAGATAATAAAAGAAATTTATGTGCTTCAGAATGTACGGAATATGGAAACGTAGAAGAAGATTTTAATAAATGTGCTCATGTTATTGAAAGGACTTATCATACTAAGGCTAATAATCAAACTATGATGGAAACTTTCAGAACAGCTACTAATATTGATGCATATGGAAGATTAAATATTATAAGCTCTACACAAGTACCATTTCATGTGAGAAGAATAGTTGCTAATGCTCTTCAAATACCTAAATCTAAAGTAAGAGTTATTAAACCAAGAATAGGCGGTGGATTTGGAGCTAAACAATCCGTTGTATCAGAAATTTTTCCTTCAGTTGTTACTATTAAAACAGGAAAGCCTGCGAAGTTGATATATTCTCGTAAGGAGTCTTTCACAAATGGGAGCCCTCGCCATGAATCAGAAATAACTGTTAAAATAGGTGCTGATGAAAATGGAATAATTAAGGTTATTAGTATGCATACTCTTTGGAATGCAGGAGCATATGGAGATCACGGGCCTACAACAGTTGGACTAGCAGGTCACAAAGCAATGACCATATATAAATCTATGAAATCATTTAAATTTGATTATGAAGTAATTTATTCTAACACTATGGGTGCTGGAGCATATAGGGGTTACGGAGCAACTCAAGGTTTTTTTGCTTTAGAATCAGCAGTAAATGAGTTGGCGGCAGAGCTTAATATGGATCCGACAGTACTTAGAATGAACAGCATGCTTTCAGGGGAGCATGTAGGTGAAACTATGCCTTCTTATTTTAATGAAGTTTTAAACAGCTGTAATCTTGATAAGTGTTTAATTAGAGCTAAGGAAATGATAGATTGGGACAGAAAATATCCATTTATTGACATAGGTAACAATAAAGTAAGATCAGTAGGCTGTGCAGTTGCAATGCAAGGATCTGGAATTTCAGATGTTGATGTTGGAGCTGTTGAAATAAGGCTTAATGATGATGGATTTTACACGTTAATGATTGGGGCTACAGATATGGGAACAGGCTGTGATACGATTCTTGCTCAAATGGCTGCTGAAGCATTAGATTGTGATTTTGATAATGTTGTTGTTCATGGTGTAGATACTGACCTTTCTCCCTATGATACTGGCTCCTATGCATCAAGTACAACTTATATTACGGGAATGGCTGTTGTTAAAGCCTGTGAATCATTAAGAAGTAAAATTATTAATGAAGGCGCAAGACTTATTGGATGTTTACCTAATGAAGTAGATTTTGATGGTGAGAAAATTTATTCTTTAAATAATGAAAAACAAATTTCATTAAAAGATATTGGCAATGAAAGCTTTCTTGGGTTTAATAATTATTTAACAGCTAGTGCATCTCAAAGTTCTCCTGTATCTCCTCCACCTTTCATGGCTGGATTGGTAGAATTAGAAATTGATAAACTAACTGGAAAAATTGATATTATAGATTATGTGGCAGTTGTTGATTGCGGAACTGTAATTAATCCAAATCTTGCTCGTGTTCAAACTGAAGGCGGTATTGTTCAAGGAATAGGAATGGCGTTGTATGAAGATATAATTTTTGATGAAAATGGTCGAATGGTAAATGATTCCTTCCTTCAATATAAGATACCTGCTCGGAATGACGTAGGAACCATAAGGGTAGAATTTGAACCAAGTTATGAACCTACAGGACCTTTCGGAGCTAAATCTATAGGAGAAATAGTTATAAACACTCCTAGCCCAGCAATAGCTAATGCTGTATACAATGCAACAAAGGTAAATATTAGAAAATTGCCTATTACAAGTGAAAAAATAGTAATGGGAATTCTAGATATTGAAAATAAATAAAAATGCTATAAAACCCATCAAAATATGTGATGGGTTTTTTGCCAGGATAGGAACAGGAAAAATTAAAGAAAAGTTTATAGAACTTTTTTTGAAGAGTATGAAAATATACAACCGAAATTTTAAAGGAAGTTCTATAAACTTGTCTATTGAAAATAAAGTATAAATAGGATATAATTTCCATACAATAAATATTAGCATGAAATAAAATCCTGGAGGGTTGATATTTATGTTATCAAAAGTAAAAACCTGTGTACTTTTCGGTCTTGATGGATATGTAGTTCATGTTGAAACAGATTTATCCAATGGGCTACCAGGTTTTAATATTGTAGGGCTGCCCGATGTTTCAATAAAAGAATCAAAGGAAAGAGTGCGTTCTTCTATAAAAAATTCAGGATATAAATTTCCTGTAAGCCGTATTACCGTAAATTTAGCACCTGCTAATTTAAAAAAAGAAGGAAGTCAAATTGATTTACCTATTGCAACAGGTATTTTAGCAGCAAGTAAAATAATTAAAAATGAAATAAGTGAAAAAACATGTATTATGGGAGAGTTATCCTTAGATGGCAAAATAAATGCTGTTCATGGGGCCTTACCAATGGTAATTTCAATGAGGGATAAAGGATTTGATAATATTATAATACCTGCTGATAATAAGGAAGAATGCGGAGCTATAAAAGGAATCAATATTATACCTTTAGAAAATTTAAATGATTTAGTAGATTTCTTTAATGGTATAACAACTATAAAACCCTATAGTATTACATATGGTATAAATAATGATGATGATATTAATTATTATGAGGATTTTTCAGAAATAAAGGGACAGCCAGAAATGAAAAGAGCTGTTGAAATTGCAGCTGCTGGAATGCATAATATTTTGCTTCTTGGAAGCCCTGGGTCCGGAAAATCTATGATTGCTCAAAGAATTCCAACGATACTGCCCGATTTAACATTTGAGGAATCTTTGGAAGTAACTAAAATTTATAGCATTTCTGGCTTATTAAATAAACGAGGATTAATTAAAAAAAGACCATTTAGATCTCCCCATCACACTACAACAAGAGTAGCAATGGCAGGAGGCGGTTCAAAACCAAGTCCAGGAGAAGTTTCCCTTGCCCATTATGGAGTTTTATTTTTAGATGAAATACCTGAATTTCCTAAAAGCGTTTTAGAAGTATTAAGACAGCCTATGGAGGATGGTAAAATAACAGTATCAAGAGCAAATGGCTCATTTATGTTTCCTGCAAAATATATGCTTGTGTCAGCAATGAATCCATGTCCCTGTGGTTACCTAGGAGATCCAAACCATGAATGCTCTTGTAATCAAGGGCAGATTGATAAATATCTAAGCAAAATATCAGGCCCTTTATTAAATAGAATAGATATTCAAATAGAAGTTTCTCCTGTTAAGTATGAAGACTTAAAAAATGATAGAGTAGAAGAATCATCAAAATCTATTAAAGGTCGAATTATAAAGGCCCGTGAAATTCAAAAAGAAAGATATAAGTGTATAAAAATTTTTACTAATTCTGAATTAAGTGGCAAAAACATAGCAAAATTTTGCAAGGTTAACAAAGAATCAGAAGCAATGTTAAAAACAGCCTTCGAAACTTTAGGGTTAAGTGCAAGGGCTTATAATAAAATTTTAAAAGTTTCACGTACGATAGCTGATTTAAATGGAAGTGAAAATATTGAAACACATCATGTAGCTGAAGCCATTCAATATCGAAGATTAGATAGAAAATATTGGAGGTAGTATATGGAACTAAATACTAATCAGTTAACATTATCATGGCTTAATTCTGCTAAAGGAATCGGTAATGGAAAAATAAAATATTTACTTGAATATTTTAATTCTCCAGAAGCAGTATGGGATAATTTTAGTAGTGAAATTAATAATTTAACTGAACTTTCTCAAGATACAAAGGATTATTTAATAAAAACAAAAAGAAATTTTCCGGATTATATTGAAAATAAATTAAATGAAGAAAATGCAAGCATTGTGACTTTTTTTGATGAAGATTACCCAAAAAGACTAATAAATATAGATATTCCTCCATATATTTTATATTATAAAGGAAATATAAATGAAATAAATAATTTAACCATTGCCATAGTAGGCTCTAGAAAGGCAACAAAATATGGAATGTCTATGGCTGAAAAATTTACGAAGGAATTATCGGAGCTAGGAGTAAATATTGTTAGCGGATTAGCTTATGGGATTGATGGAATTGTACATAGAACAGCTATAAAAAACAATGCTTTAACATACGGTATAATTGGATGCGGAATAGACATGGTATATCCTAAATCCAATGAATATCTATACAAAAATATTGTTGAATCTCATGGTGCAGTTATTACTGAATTTCCATTTAACATGCAACCGTTGCCATATAATTTTCCTATTAGGAATAGAATTATTAGCGGTTTGTCTAATGGAGTATTAGTTATAGAAGCACAACAAAAAAGTGGAACATTAATTACTGCTTCACATGCAGCTGAACAAGGCAGAGAAATTTTTGCGGTGCCTGGAAATATTAATAGTTTGTATAGCAAAGGAACAAATTTATTAATCAAGGATGGAGCGAAAATTACTACATGTGTGGAAGATATTGTTGAAGAAATATTAGAATTAAAAAGTGTTTTTAACAAAAGTAAAAATGAGTTTAGATATGATTTAAATGAAGAAGAAAATAAAATTATTAATCTATTGAAAACTGGAGAAAAAACAATTTACGAAATTGCTGAAGAAATAGATATGGATGTGAGTGATATCTTAAGTAATTTAACTATTTTGGAAATGAAGGATGTAGTAAAACAAATGCCAGGTAATAAGTTTTTTGTTGACAATTAAAAAAATGTATTATAAGGTATATTTTATTAAGGCATTTAATGGTTTACTTGGTATTGGAGGAATATATGAATAATTTAGTAATAGTTGAGTCGCCTGCAAAGGCTAAAACAATAAGTAAATTTTTAGGTAAAAACTATACGGTAAAGGCTTCAGTAGGACATGTTAGGGATTTACCTAAAAGTAAATTGGGAATTGATGTAGAGAATAACTTTGAACCTAAATATATAACTATTCGGGGAAAAGGAGACATTATTAAAGAACTGAAAAAAGAAGCTAAAAAAGCTGATAAAGTTTATTTGGCGACTGACCCTGACAGGGAAGGTGAAGCAATATCTTGGCATTTAGCTAATATTTTAAATTTGGATGCAAATGACAACATTAGGATAGAATTTAACGAAATTACTAAGGATTCTATAAAAAAAGCAAGTAAAGAACCTAGAAAAATTAATTTAGATTTAGTAAATGCACAGCAAGCTAGACGAATTCTTGATAGATTAGTTGGATATAATATTAGCCCGCTTTTGTGGAAAAAAATAGAAAAGGGTTTGAGCGCTGGAAGGGTACAATCTGTAGCTTTAAAATTAATAATTGATAGAGAAAGAGAAATTAATAATTTTATATCTGAGGAATATTGGACTCTTGATTTGATACTAAATAAATCTAGAAAAAAAATAACTGCTAAATATTATGGAATATTAGATAATGGGAAAATTAAAAAAGTTAAAATAAATACTGAAGATGAAATTAATAATATTATTAATAAAATAAATAAGGAAAAGCTACCAGTATATAAAATTGAAAAGACAAAGAAAAATACAAAACCATATCCACCATTTACTACAAGTAGTCTTCAACAAGAAGCAAATAAAAAATTAAATTTTACTGCTAAAAAAACAATGATGGTCGCCCAACAATTATATGAAGGAATTAATATTAAGGGAGAAGGAAGTGTAGGGTTAGTAACTTATATTAGAACAGATTCATTTAGGTTATCTGAGGAAGCTATTAGTAGCGTAAAGGATTATATTTTATCTGAATTTGGTGAAAAATATTATAAAAGTAGAGTTTATAGTAAATCTAAAAATAGTGAGAATAAAGTTCAAGATGCCCATGAAGCTATAAGGCCAACTTCTGTATTTAGAGATCCAGGTAAAATAAAAGATAGTTTAACATCTGATCAATACAAGCTTTATAATTTAATATGGAAGAGGTTTGTATCTTGTCAAATGTCAGATGCCGAATTTGATATTACTACAATTATGTTTAATAGCAACAATAATATTTTTAAAACAAGCGGAAGCATGTTGAAGTTTGACGGATATAAAAAAGTATACAAATATGCGGATAATACAGATGATAAAATTTTACCAGATATTATGGAAAATGAAGAATTAGAAATAAGCAAAATAGATCCAGTTCAACATTTTACTCAGCCACCTTCTAGATATAATGAAGCTACTTTAATCAAGGTAATGGAAGTATTAGGTATAGGAAGACCAAGTACATATGCTCCAACAATAGCTACAATATCAAGTAGAGAATATGTAGTAAAAGAAAAGGGATATTTATTACCTACTGATATGGGATTTTTAGTAACAGAAATGCTAGAAAAATATTTTTCTAAAGTTGTAAATGAAAAGTTTACAGCTCAAATGGAAAATAGTTTAGATGATGTTTCTACAGGTAAAGTAGATTGGCATGATGTTATTAATGATTTTTATAAGGATTTTAAAGTCGATTTAGATATTGCTGAAAAGGAAATGGAAAAAATTGAAATAAAAGATGAAATAAGCGATGTAAAATGTGAAAAATGCGGAGAATTTATGGTAGTCAAAAAGGGTAGATACGGTAAATTTTTAGCATGTCCTAATTATCCTGAATGCAAAAATACTAAACCTTTAAAAGAAACTTATGAGGAAACAGATATTAAATGTGAAAAATGTGGAAGCATAATGCTTAAAAGAAACGGCAAGTTTGGAGAATTTTTAGCTTGTTCTAATTACCCCGAATGTAAGAACACAAAGCAAATTCTCAAAGAATTGGATGTGGATTGTCCCTTATGTGGAGGTAAAATTGCTGTTAAATATTCAAAAGCTGGCAGAAGATTTTTTGGTTGTACAAATTATCCTAACTGCAATTTCATTTCTTGGTATGAGCCTTCAAAGGAAAAATGCGAAAAATGTGGCAGTATGATGGTAATTAAAAATAATAAATTAACATGTACCAACAAAAAATGCATTGAATCATAAAAAATATTATTATGAATATAGAACAAATATAATAAAAAATCCTGAAACTCATTGCATTTTCAATGCGTTTTAGGATTTTTATGTAGAATCAAGCTCCTAAAGAATTAAAATCTGATGATATTTTATAAAGGTTCAGTCCTGTAATAATTCATAAACCTTTGTTCTCTATAAATTCTATACAATTCATTCCATGTAACTTCGTTAACAATTCCAGTTGGCTCAAGTCCGACCATATTTTGAAAAGCAATTACTGCTTTTTCTGTTTCCTCTCCAAAAACACCTTGTTCGCTTATGGGAGGAATAGATGGTATTACTAAAGAAAGATATGATAGCATTTCCTGAATAATGAAAATTTCTGGCTGTTCTATTCCTTGTCCTTTCATATATTCCTTGCCGGGGTATCTAAAACGGGGAAGATAAACTTCTTGCGGAGGCAATGTATTAAATATACCCAAAATTGTTCTAAACAATAGATCCCAGGTTTCCTCATCGACTATTCCTGTAATTGGCAATCCCATTATTTTTTGAAATTCTATAACCGCAGCTCTTGTTTGCGGGTTGAATATGCCCGTATATTCAATATTAGGAATACCTTCATAATAATTAGATAAAACATCTAAAAAATATTGCAATATTTCTATTCTTGGACGAATGTCTCCCTGTAGTAAGGTTCCTCTTGTTACCTCTAATATTTCTTCATATATTGAACCAGGAACGCTTAATTCTGCTAATTTTGACACAGCGACAAAGATTTGTCTAATTTTATAAAATGTGCCTTTATCTATAATGCCAGTTACAGGCAAGTTAAAGGCTCTTTGAAATTCTCTTACAGCCTTTTCAGTTGATTCTCCATAATAACCGTCTGCATTTGTTATCTCCGGTATAGCAGGGTAGTTTTTTGCTATTCTGTTTAATCCTAATTGTTGCCTTAATATAATTATGCTGGAATCACCAGGTTTAAGGGGTTCCCCAGGATAAGATAACCCGATTCCGCCAACAGGCGCATCTTTAACTATTGATATATCTTCACCATAATAATATTTTAATATATCAATAGGGGAATATCCATTATTTGCTAAATCAACAGTTCCCCACTGATACATTCCTTCACATTGGGATATTCTACCATCACAGAAGGTTGTAAAGAGAGGTATTACTTGATTATCTCTTATAATATAATCATTAAATAAATTGTCTACAATTTCAGATATGTTATTATATATACCCCTATCCTTAACATATGCCTGATCGAACTGTGGTGAATTTGTAATATCAAAGTCATATCCTCTTGCTCTATACCACTGAAGTGTAACTCTATTTAAAGCAACAGAAACTATAGCGTAAACATTTGCTATTAATGCATTTTCAGGCCATGTAGGGTAAAGTTCTGAAGAAGCAACATTTTTTATATAGTCAATAAACGGTACTGTTACATTTTCGGCTACCTCATCAGGACGACCTAAATGTACTGTTATATTTTCTGGAACTGTAACAAAAGCCGTAGGAGGTCCGCCTGGTATTGTAATTTGTTCGTTTATGTTTACATTATTATTTAAATAATTTGTTTTAAACATATTATTCTCCTTAAAAGTTACATTTATCATTTATAGTAATTGTTACACATAAAATCATTTCTTAACATGAATGTTATTTATATTATATGTTAAAAAAGATATATTGCCATGTAGTTTTGAGTTTTATTATTTGTAATAGAATTACTTAGCTTGACATTTCAGATTGAATCAAATAAAATTGGTAGACCAAGAAAATATAGATCTAAATGTAAGGGGTTTTTCTTTTTTCTTTATAAATTTTATGGTATAATTAATATTATATTAATTTGTTTAATGTGGTGATAAAAAATAATAAATTAACATGTATTAACAAAAATGAATTAATCATAAAAAATATAAATAAAAATATAAATAAAAATATAAATAAAAATATAACAAATATAATAAAAATGTTAGAAAGTGATAAAAAATCGTAAATTTATTATTGCCAAATAATATTTGCTATGATATACTATGCTTAATTACGCACAGATTTAGATTTTGCAAGAGTTGTGCCTATATGGTCTTTTGTAAGAAATGAAAAATCTGGAGGTAAAAACAAAAGGAGGAAATAAATATGTCTATTATTAGTATGAAAAAACTGCTAGAAGCAGGAGTTCATTTTGGACACCAGACTAGAAGATGGAATCCTAAAATGGCAGAGTATATTTTTACAGAAAGAAATGGTATCTATATTATTGACTTGCAAAAAACAAGTGATAAAGTAGATCAGGCATATAACTTTATAAAAGAAGTTGTTGCAAATGGCGAAGATATTTTATTCGTTGGAACAAAAAAACAAGCGCAAGAAGCTACAAAAACCGAAGCAGCAAGATGTGGAATGCATTATGTAAGCCAAAGATGGCTTGGTGGTATGCTTACAAACTATCAAACTATCAGAAAAAGAATTGATAAGCTAAATAAATTAAGAACTATGGAGGAAGATGGAACTTTTGAACTTCTACCAAAGAAAGAAGTAATTAAGCTCAAAAATGAAGCTGAAAAGCTAGAAAAATTCTTAGGCGGAATTAAAAATATGGAAAAAATTCCAGGAGCTTTATTTGTAGTTGACCCTAGAAAAGAAAGAATAGCTGTTCAAGAAGCTCATATATTAGGTATTCCAGTTGTTTCAATAGTAGATACGAACTGTGATCCAGATGAAGTTGATTACGTTATTCCAGGTAATGACGATGCTATAAGAGCAGTTAAGTTATTAACTCAAACTATGGCAGATGCTGTATTAGAAGGAAAACAAGGCGTTCAAATGACTGATGAAGTTGTTGAAGAACTGTCAGATGAAGAACTTGAAAAAGTTGAAGAAGACGAAAATATAGTAGTAGAAGATATTAAAGAATAATAAAAATAAAATATAAATATTATGAAAGTAAGGGGTTGGGAATTTTTTCCTTACGCCTTGCTTTTTTAAATACGGAGGATAATAATATGGAAATAACAGCAGCAATGGTAAAAGAACTAAGAGAAAAAACAAATGCAGGTATGATGGACTGCAAAAAAGCTTTAAAAGAAACTAATGGAGACATGGAAAAAGCAATTGACTACTTAAGAGAAAAAGGACTTTCTCAAGCAGCAAAAAAATCAAGTAGAATAGCAGCAGAAGGTCTTACTACTGCATTAATTTCTGACTGTGGAAAAAGAGGAGTAGTTTTAGAAGTAAATTCAGAAACAGATTTTGTAGCAAAAAATGTTGAATTTCAAAACTTCGTTATGGATACAGCTAAAATAATATTAGATAAAAATCCAGCTGATATTGAAGCTTTAAAAACAACTACTTATTTAGATGGAGCAAAAACTGTTCAAGATGTATTAACAGACAAAATATCAACAATTGGCGAAAATATGAGCATAAGAAGATTTGATTGCATTGATGTAAATGAAGGTGCAGTGGTGTCTTATATTCACGCTGGAGGCAAAATATCTGTTATAATTGGTCTTGAATCAGAAGGTGAAAAATCAGCATTAGAAGAACTTGGTAAAGACCTTGCTATGCAAGTAGCTGCAATGAATCCAAAATATATTTCAAGAGAAGATGTTGATCAAGAGTATATTGATCATGAAAGAGAAATACTTGTTGCACAAGCATTAAATGAAGGAAAGCCAAAAAATATAGTAGAAAAAATGGTTGAAGGAAGACTTAATAAAGAATTAAGGGAAGTTTGTTTACTTGAGCAACCATTTGTAAAAGACGGTGATATATCAGTTTCTAAATATATACAAAATACTGCAGCTAAATTAGGAAAAGATATTAAAATAGCTGGAGTTAAGAGATATGAAGTTGGAGAAGGTATCGAGAAAAAATCTGAAGATTTTGCAGAAGAAGTAGCAAAACAAATGGGTAAATAATGCTAGTAAACTTGCGATAAAATAAATGGAGGACTAAATAGTTCTCCATTAGTTACATTAGAACATTTGGAGGATGCGATGAGTAGCTGTAAATACAAAAGAATATTATTAAAAATAAGCGGTGAGGCGTTAGCAGGTGAAAAAGGCCATGGTATTAACGGCTCAACTGTAATGGAAATATCACATGTAATCAAAAATGTTACTGAAATGGGTGTGGAAGTTGCACTTGTTGTTGGAGGTGGCAATTTTTGGAGAGGTGCTAATGCTAAAGATATGGATAGGACTACTTCTGATTATATGGGTATGCTTGGTACTGTAATTAATGGTCTTGCATTTCAAGATGCATTAGAAAAAATAGGTGTTGAAACTAGGGTTCAAACTGCTATAGAAATGAGACAAATAGCAGAACCTTACATACGAAGGAAGGCTGTTCGACATTTAGAAAAAGGCAGAGTAGTAATTTTCTCTGGGGGTTCAGGTAATCCGTTCTTTTCAACTGATACTACAGCGGCACTAAGGGCTGCAGAAATAAATGCTGATATCATTCTTCTAGCAAAAAATGGAGTAGATGGTGTTTACAGTGATGATCCAAATAAAAATCCGAATTCAATTAAATTTGATGAGTTAAAGTACATTGATGTTTTAAACAAGGGCCTAAAAATAATGGATTCTACGGCTACTTCATTATGTATGGACAATAAAATACCAATATTGGTATTTGGAATAGAGAACCCAGAAAATATACAAAAAATTATCGTAGGCGAAAATATTGGTACAATAATAGAGGAGGTTTAAAATGTATAAAGAATTAGTTACAAAATCAGAGGATCAAATGAAAAAATCAATTAATTTTTTGAAGGAAGAGCTTTCATCTATTAGAGCAGGTAAGGCTAATCCAAAATTAGTTGATAAAATTCAAGTTAGTTATTACGGTACAATGACACCTATTTCTCAAGTTGCGACAATTTCTGTTCCAGAACCAAGATCTATAATTATCCAACCATGGGATGCTAGCATAATCAAAGATGTGGAAAAAGCAATTTTGGCATCTGATTTAGGAATTACTCCAGCTAATGACGGTAAACTTATTCGACTAGTTATGCCACAGTTAACAGAAGAGAGAAGAAAAGAACTATTAAAAGTTGTAAAAAAAGAAACTGAAAATGGTAAGATAGCTATTAGAAATGTCAGAAGAGATACAATAGATATTTTCAAAAAACAAGAAAAGGCTAGTGAATTAACAAAAGATGATTTAAAAAAAGCTGAAGAAGAAATGCAAAAGCTAACAGATAAGTATATTAAATTAATAGATGAAATTTTAAAAGACAAAGAAAAAGAAATATTAGAGGTTTAAATTATATGGATAATTTAATAGGTTATCCCTTACAACAAGCATTAAAGATATTAGAAGATAAAGATAAAATAATTAACATAAAAAAAGTTATTGGAACTAATAAAAAGTTTAATAACTTAAACAACCCATACGTAATCAAGCAGAAAATATGTGATGATTATATTACATTGTTTGTATCATATTATTAATGGGTATATACAGGCTTGTGATTATCGCGAGCCTGTTTGAATGTACTTACAATTAGAAAGGCGATTTTATGAATATAGAGGAATTAGTTAAAAGTGGGAATATTCCTAACCATGTGGCAGTAATAATGGATGGAAACAGAAGATGGGCAAAAAAAAATATGCTTACCACTAAATTTGGCCATAAAGAAGGAGCATTAAGAGTTATTGACTTAGTAAAAGCGTGCTCAGAATTAAATATTAAATACTTATCAATATATGCATTTTCAACAGAAAATTGGGGCAGAGAAAAACCTGAAATTGAATATTTAATGAACTTGTTAATTGAATTTATTGATAAGGAACTAGATTATTTAAATGAAAATAATGTGAAGATAAAACTTATGGGAAATCTAGATGATTTGCCCGAAAAAACAAGAAAAGAAGTAGTACGTTCTATTGATTTAACTAAAAATAATGATAAACTAATATTAAATATAGCTCTTAGTTATGGATCTAGGACGGAAATTACAGATGCAGTAAAAAAGGTATTACGAGACTACGAAAATAATAAAATTAATATAGATGACATAAATGAAGAAAGCTTTAAGAAATATTTATATACATATGATATGCCTGATCCCGATTTACTAATTAGAACAAGCGGTGAAATGAGACTTAGTAATTTTCTTTTATATCAAGTTGCTTATACAGAATTTTACTTTGCTGATGTTTTGTGGCCAGAATTTAATAAGGATGAATTTATAAAAGCGATACTTAATTTTCAAAGAAGAAAGAGAAGATACGGAAAAAATTAGGATGGTGTCATTATGAGACAAAGAGTTATTACAGGAATTATCGGAGGAGCATTTATTGCTTTTGTTACTTACATTGGTGGGTTTATTTACGATTTTGTATATTTTGGTATTACATGTATTGCTATTTACGAAATATCAAAAATTTTCTTCGATAATGGTTTTGATTATGGCTCTATTCTAAACTACTTATTATCCCTTTCATTATTTTTAACGAAATATGCTGAGAATAAGTTTTTATTTTCATTTATATTATTTACATTCATATCAATTAATTTTTTAATTTTTGTATTTAATAAAAATGTAGATGTAAAGAAAATGTCAGAGATAACATTTATAGGTTGTTATGTAGTGTTTTTTATGTACCATATGATGATGATGAATGGATCTCAATTTGTCTGGCTTGTTTATATAATTGCTTTTGGTTCTGACACATTTGCTTATTTCACTGGTAAATTACTAGGTAAGAGAAAATTATATCCAGAAGTAAGTCCCAACAAAACTATTGAGGGCGCCATAGGGGGTATAATTGGGTGCGTAGTTATTTCTATTTTATATTTTAATTATTTAAGAATAAATAAATTATTTTACATTATAATATTTAGTGTTTGTGCTTCTGTTTTTTCCATGGTAGGAGACTTAAGTGCATCTAAAATAAAACGAGAGTTTGGGATTAAAGATTTCGGAAAATTTTTACCAGGACATGGAGGTATTCTTGATAGGTTTGATAGTGTACTTTTTGTAGCACCTATTGTATATTATTTTGTAAATTATTTTATTTAATGGAGGTATAATTTGATTACAGCAATTTCAGCTATATTAGTATTTTCTCTAATAGTATTAGTTCATGAATATGGTCACTATAAGGTTGCATTAAACGTTGGCATAAAAGTAGAAGAATTTGCAATAGGAATGGGGCCGGCAATATTAAAAAAAGAAAAAAATGGTATAATATATTCTATAAGAGCAATTCCATTAGGCGGTTTTTGCAAGATGGAGGGCGAAGAGGAGGAAGTTAAATCATCAACTTCCTTTAGTTCAAAAAAAGTTTGGCAAAGATTTATGGTAATTGCTGCTGGTCCAATAATGAATTTCTTATTAGCATTGGCTTTATTTGTTATTATTGCATTAGCTTTTGGTGTTACTGGTACAACAGTAGATTATATTGACGAAACATCAAATGAATATGCAAAAGGCCTTCGAACTGGTGATAAAATAATATCAGTAAATGATAATAAGGCCTATATATGGGAGGATATTTTCTATCAAATAACAAATGAAGGTAATAAGTCAAATAAAATTGAGTTTGAAAGAGATGGGAAAATTCATGTTATATACGTTGAAAATAATTATAGAAAAGTAGTTGGAATATCAACAAATATTGTTAATGGGCAGATGACTACTACTGTTTCCCCAACAGATATGACTTCTCCTGCCTATAAAGCAGGCTTGAATAATGGAGACAGAATCATAAAAATTAATAATATGCCTGTTGATACTTGGGAAGATATTATAAGCAAAATAAATGAAGGAGAAAATTCAGATATAAAAATAACTGTTAACAGAGACGGTGAAATTCTTGATTTTAATGTTACACCGATAAATCAAATATCTGTTATGTATAACACAGCAATAGAAAAGTCGTTTATAGCTGCCATAGCATCTTCAGCATATAAAACTGTATATTATATAAAGTTAATGTTTGACGTTATTGTAAAGATAGTTACTGGTCAAATAGGCGGTGATGCTGTAGGTGGACCTGTAATGGTTATTAGTATGGTCGGGGAAGCAGCCAAGGTAGGAATTCTTCCTTTAATGAATTTAGCAGCATTCATAAGCATTAACTTAGGATTTATGAATTTATTGCCAATACCGGCACTTGATGGTAGTAAACTTGTATTTTTAATAATTGAAGGTATAAGAGGTAAGGCTATACCTATTGAAAAGGAAAGTATTGTACATTTTATTGGCTTCGTACTATTATTAACTCTCATGATATTTATAACATACAAAGATATTTTAAGAGTATTTAGAATTTGAGCAATAGATTAGCAATAGATTAGCGATGGATGAGCGATTGAGAAGCAATATATAAAGCGATAGAGCAGAAAGTTGTTATCTCAATTGCTGTTCAATGCTTACCTATTGCTTCTCTATTGTTTAAAGGGAGGATTTTATGGAACAAATAAATAGAAAGCTAACTAAAAAGGTAAAAGTTGGAGATGTTGAAATAGGTGGTGGTGCACCAATATTAGTTCAATCTATGACTAACACTTTCACTAAAGATGTTGGTGCTACAGTTGAACAAATTTTATCATTAGAAGAAATCGGTTGTGAAATAATACGTGTAGCTGTTGCTGATATGGAAGATGCAGAAGCTATTAAAGAAATTAAAAAGAAAATTCATATACCTATTGTGGCTGATATTCACTTTGACTATAGATTAGCACTTAAAAGCATAGAAAATGGAATTGATAAATTAAGAATAAATCCAGGAAATATAGGAAGTATGGAAAGAGTAGAAAAGGTAGTAAAAGAAGCTAAGCCTAGAAATATTCCTATTAGAATTGGAGTAAATGCAGGGTCTATACATAAAAAAATACTAGAAAAGTATAATGGAGAACCAACTGCTATTGGTATGGTTGAAAGTGCCTTAGAACATGTTAAAATATTAGAAGATTTAGATTATGACAATATTGTACTTTCGATGAAAGGTACTAATATAAAAATGACAGTTGACGCATATAAAATGATGTCTAGTAAGGTAAATTATCCTCTCCATGTAGGAATTACTCATTCTGGCACATTATTTGGTGGAAGCATACGTTCAGCAATTGGTGTAGGAAGCTTACTTTTAGAAGGCATTGGTGATACCATGCGTATTTCATTGACTGATGATCCAAGGGAAGAAGTAAAAGTTGCCAGAGAAATATTAAAAAGTCTTGGGTTAAGAAATTTTGGCATAAACTATATTACATGCCCTACATGTGGCAGAACAAAAATTCAATTAATTGAGTTATCAAAAAAAATTCAAGAAGGTTTAAAAGATGTAAATAAACCAATAACAGTTGCAATTATGGGTTGTGCAGTAAATGGTCCTGGAGAAGCGAGACAATCTGACATTGGTATTGCAGGTGGCATAGGGGAAGCGCTTTTGTTTAAAAAAGGTGAAATAATAAAGAAATTAAAAGAAGAAGAAATAGTACCTACCCTCCTAGAAGAAATCGAAAAACTATAATTGAATTTAAACATTCTGTCATTTGTTTTGTTATTTTTGGAATTCGTTGTGAATGACATACCGCTATTTTTTAGAAAAAACACTCTAAAAAATAGGGTTAGAAATCTTTCACTGCCGTTCAGGATGACAAGTTTGTAAGTTCAGATGATAATTATGAAATAATTCTGTGCAATTGGGGGACATTCCTTTAGCGTCTGACCAGATAGACTAACTATCATTAAAGGTGTGCCCCCCCTACCTTTAATACAGTTCCTCTAAATGCCTAATTCCTTCAAATTCATTTAACTTTTTAATTATTTCTACGTGGTAAGTTCTAGTTTTATTTTCTAAATGTATAATGGATATTATGCCAGTTTTATCATTATCATTGTTATTTTTGTTAATTTCTATATCAATAATTTTAATATTTAATTTATTGCAAAATTCAATAAAATCATCAAAATGTTCAATATTATCAAATGAAACATAGATTGTTATATTTTTATTTTTAGAAGTTAGGTAATTATCTATTTTTTTAAATATTGTCATAATTAGAAAAACTACTAAACCTACGATTATAGCTCCTGCATAGAACCCTATACCAATAGCTAATCCTAGACATCCAGCTGCCCAAAGACCAGCTGCCGTAGTTAAACCTTTTATTTGACTTCTGCTTGTAACAATAATTGTTCCAGCACCTAAAAAACCTATTCCGCTTATTACTTGAGCTCCTAGCCTGGCAGGATCAGTACCTCCATATTCGTTGAAAATAAATTGATTTGTCATCATAACTAATGTTGATGACAAACATACGATCATATATGTTCTAAAACCAGCAGGTCTATTTTTCCTGCTTCTTTCTAACCCTATAATACCTCCAACAATTAATGATAATATTACTCTAGCAATAATAGATATATAATTTAATTCATATAAGTTTCCTATATTCAACACCCCTTCTAAATTTAATATTTATAAATGAAATATTTATTATATATGGTATTCAAAAGTGTGATATATGTCAATAAAATAATAATTTAAACCATAGGATGTTACTGAAAGTTAGTGTTGAATTATAAATATTTTTAATATACAAATAATAAAGTGTATGTTTAAATTAAGTTTGATGATATAATTTATCATAAAATAAAACGAATTAAGATTATACATATTTAATATTAAAAGAATTAAGGTGAAAATTTTGAATAAAAAAAGGGTGGCTGTAGCTTTAAGCGGTGGTGTAGATAGTGGAGCAGCAGCATATGTTTTAAAAGAAAAAGGATATGAAGTTTTTGGAATTACAATGAAACTTTTTAATAACTTTAATGAAGAGGATGCAAAATATGTTGCACAAAAATTAAATATAGATCATTATATTGTGGATTTCAGAGATATTTTTAAAAAAACAATTATAGATTATTTTATTAATGAGTATTTAATAGGTAGGACACCTAATCCTTGTATATATTGTAATATGAAAATTAAGTATGGATTATTGTTAGATGAAGCTGAAAGGCTTGGAGCAGATTTCATTGCAACTGGACATTATGCAAATATTATTTTTAATGATGTGGATTCAAAATATTGTTTATATAAAAGTAAAGTAAAAGCCAAAGATCAATCATATTATTTATATCATTTAAATCAAAATCAATTATCTAAAATATTATTTCCGTTAACAGAATTTGAAAATAAGGATGAGGTTAGGGAAATTGTTAAAGATATTATACCAAAAACATCTGTAAAAAAAGATAGTTTAAATATTTGTTTTACTAATAACATGCCTCATTATTTGTTTATAAAGAAAGAATGTGGATTAATTAACACAAAGGGTAATTTTGTACATAAAAATGGTAAAGTTTTAGGTAAACATAAAGGCGCTTTTTACTATACAATTGGTCAAAAAATAGGAGAAGGAATAAACAGTGATAAACCATTATATGTTGTAAGTATAAATTCATTCAATAATGAAATTATTCTTGGAGAAAATAAAGAAACTTTTAAAAAAGAAATAGTTATCAAGGATATTAAATATATTGATGAAAATAATAAAAATGTTGGTGAATTAGATTGTGAAGTAAAGTTATGTCAATGGGGTTATTTCATTAAATGTAAAGTGATAAATTACAATAATAATACAGCATTAATAAGATTTTATGATTATGAGAGAGCGCCTGCTCCAGGACAAGCTGCTGTTTTTTACAAAGGTGATGAAGTTCTTGGTGGAGGAATTATTAATTAATATGTATATTTTTACTAAAAAAACTTGACTTTTTATTTAAAGTATTTTATAATTTATTTTAAAAATACAAAAAGAATATAAATGCAATGATGGAGACAATGATATCAATCTTTTTCACAGAGAGCTGGAAAATAGCTGAGACCCAGTAATAAGTAGATATGTAATATTCACTCTAGAGCAAAGTCGTTAAAAGAAGGATCGAGTAGGCGAATTCGTTAAGCCCAACGTTAAAGGGGATAGGACTGTTAGGTCTGAATTAAGTGATGACTTTGTCATAATAAGGGTGGTACCGCGGATATAATCTTTCGTCCCTATAAATATAGCTTTTATAGCTATATTTATAGGGACGAAAGATTTTTTTTATATTCCACGCTTGAAAGGAGGAAAGATAAATAAATTATATAAATTTAAAATTCATTAACTTATATATAACTAATTTAATTGGAGGATTATTTAATGAAAAAGTTATTGACAGAAAATGAAGCTGTTGCCAGGGGGATTTCATTTAGCAAATTAAATTTTATTATTTAAAATTAATTAGGAGGTTGATCTTATTGTATTGGAATGAAAAAGTTGAGACTATGTCTCATGAAGAATTAATATATATTCAAAATGAAAGATTAAAGGATATGGTGCATAGACTATATTACAATGTACCGTTTTATAGGAGCAAATTTCAAAATTTAGGGTTAGAACCAGAAGATATTAAAGGAATAGAAGATTTGTCTAAGTTACCCTTCACAACTAAACAGGATTTAAGGGATAATTATCCCTATGGAATATTTGCATCTCCTTTGTCGGAAATTGTAAGGATTCATGCATCATCAGGAACTACTGGCAAACCAACTGTAGTAGGATATACTAAAAAGGACATAAATACATGGTCAGAATTATCTGCTAGAGCATTTGTAGCTGCTGATGCAGATCGTAATTCAGTAATTCAAATAGCTTATGGATATGGGTTATTTACAGGGGGGCTTGGTCTTCATTATGGGGCAGAAAAACTATGCGCATCTGTTATACCTATTTCCACTGGAAATACCCAACGTCAGATTATGCTTATGAAAGATTTAAAAACTTCACTAATTGCATGTACTCCTTCATATGCTATTTATTTAGCCGATTCAATTAAAGAGCAAGGCATATCATTAGAAGAGCTTAATTTAAAATCTGGAATTTTTGGAGCTGAGCCTTGGCCTGAAAATATGCGTAAAGAGATTGAGAAGAAATTAAATATTACAGCTCATGATATATATGGATTATCTGAAGTAATGGGACCTGGTGTAGCAATAGAATGCAACTATAAATGCGGTATGCATATTTGGGAGGATCATTTTATACCTGAAATTGTAGATCCAAATACTTTGGAGCCTTTACCTTACGGAACTCTTGGAGAGTTGGTATTCACAACAATTACAAAAGAGGGTATGCCATTACTTAGATATAGAACGAGAGACCTTTCTATATTATACAATGAAACATGCAAATGTGGAAGAACTCATATTCGAATGGAAAGAATAAAAGGAAGATCAGATGATATGCTGATTATTAGGGGAGTAAATATTTTTCCATCTCAAATTGAAAATGCATTACTTGAAATTGGAGAAGTAGAGCCTCATTATCAACTAATTATCACGAGAGATGGAACATTAGATAATTTAGAAATTAAGGTAGAAGTTACTGAACATTTATTTTCAGATAAAATCAGTGGTTTAGAATCATTACAAAAAAATATTGCGAGAAAAATGGAATCAGCTTTACAATTGAGTGCAAAAATAACATTGGTAGAACCTAACAGTATTCCTAGATTTGAAGGAAAATCTAAAAGAGTAATTGATAAAAGAAATATATAGGAGGTATCATGATGATTAAACAAGTATCGGTATTTTTGGAAAATAAAGTAGGCAGGTTAGAAAATATACTTGAAGTGTTATACCAATATGATATTAACTTGCGTTCTATATCTGTTGCAGAAACTACAGACTATGGAATTATTCGTTTGATTCTAGATAAACCAGAATTAGCTATTGAAAAATTAAAAGAAGCAGGATTTATGGTAAAGGAAACAAGAGTATTGGCATTGGAAATATCAGATATAACTGGATCTATGCTATCAGTAATAAAAGAATTATCTGCCAATGATATATCTGTTGAATATACTTATTCTAGTTTACCACTTCACGGAAATAATGTAATCATTATTATTAGGGTGGATGATAACGAAAAAGCTGTAGAGGTATTAAAAGAGAGCAAAAATGCAAAGTTGCTAAATATTGAAGAATTAGTATAATGCACTGCTTATTAATAAAGCAAACTGTTTCGACTGTAAACAATAAAATTCATATAATATTTAGTTAGATCAGTTAATTCGTTTTTTAAAGCTGCTTACGGAAAAAATGTATATGGTTCATAGAATTTTTTATGCTATTAATTGTATTATTCATTGAAATTATGGTTAAATTAATGTATAATATATATAGTGAAACTAGGGACGAGGATGGTCTAATTTAAATGAATATAAAAGAAATTGATAAAATAATAAATAATGTAAATGGCAATTTAGCTATAGAAGGTATGCCACTTACTGAACAGGATCGAGATAGGATTAAAGTTTGTTTATCTGGTAAAGTTGCTTTTAAAGATATGATAAAATGTCTTGTAGAAAAACATACGAAGCAGGGTTAATTTATGGGCGATGATTATACTTATGGATTTGATTGGGATAACGAATATTGTTATCCCAATTCTGATATTTTGAAGAATAAATTTAATATTAAAGATCAAAATAGTTTAAATGTTGCTGAAAGAGAGCTAACGTCATTGCGCCTTGCTGAAATAGAGGTAAATCAAATAAAAGGTGTTTTTGATTTACAACATTTACAGGATATTCATAAATATATATTTCAAGATATTTACAACTGGGCGGGTGAGCTTCGTAAGGTTAATATTTCTAAAGTCAATGTTTTTTGTTATTCAGAAAATATCATTAGCTATGGTAAATTACTTTTTCAGAAAATAAAAGAAGAAAATTATTTAATGTTTTTAGATGAGAATAATATTTACGAAAGATTATCTTATTATATGAGTGAAATAAATGCACTGCACCCTTTTAGAGAGGGGAATGGAAGGGCACAAAGAGTATTTATTTCAAGTTTAGGAAAAACAGCAGGATATGAAATAGATTTTAATCAGGTATCTAATAAAGAAATGATTGAAATTAGCTCTAGTGCTTTTACTAAAGGACATGAAGAATACATTAATATGTTTAAAAGAATAACGAGTAAAATATCTGTTGAGGAACAACTAATTCATATCAAGCTAATATCAAATCCTAATGGTCCTTTACTTAAATGTTACTATTCACAGTCGAATTTTTAAGTGTGCAAGTTCGTGTCATTCTGAGGGCGCAGCCCGAAGAATCTCTATATATAAAGGAGATCCTTCGCTATCGATCTGGATGACACATGGTTGGGAGTGAACAGTAACAATTCAGTGAATTAAATTAAGCAAATTTCAATATAATGTTTGATTTTTATTAAGATGTATGTTATAATGTTAAAAAGAAGTGTTTTGACCGAAAGAGTGGGGAATTTCCCACTCTTTCTAATTGTATAACTTGGATTTTTTGCGAATAACTTAATATAAGAAGGAGAATATATGAATAAAAAATCTATTGAATCATCTGTTTATAAAATAGTACAGGATATAATAAAAGATACTGTTTTTGAAATAGTTGATGTAGAATATGTTAAAGAGGGACCTTTTAAATATTTGAGAGTTTATGTTGACAAACCAGAAGGTATAACTATTGATGATTGCTCTGATATAAGCCGGGTATTAAATAAAAAGCTTGATGAGATTGATTTTATTAAAGAACAATATTTTCTTGAAGTTTCATCTCCAGGTGTTGAAAGACCTTTCAAGAAGGAATCGGATTATTTAAAAAATATTAATGAAAATGTTGAAGTGAAATTATATAAACCACTAAACGGGAAAAAATCAATTACAGGCATTTTGCTAGAAAAAAATGAAAATGATATAGTTATTAGCACTGATAATCAAAAATTAGTTATAGAATTAAAGGATATATCAAAAATAAATAAAACTATTGGGGATTTTTAATGGAGGTTAAAAAATGAGCAAAGAAATATTGCGCGCATTAAATGAACTTGAAAAGGAAAAGGGGATACAACAAGAAGTAGTATTAGATGCAATTAAAGCTGCATTAGAATCAGGTTACAAAAAAAATTACAGCAAATCAAATAATTTTAGTATTGATATAGATGAAGAAAATGGTGAATATAAATTATTTTCTGATAAAGTAGTTGTGGATAATGTTGTAAATAAAAATCAAGAGATATCCTTAGAAGATGCAAAAGATATAAATATTAAATATGAAATTGGTGATATTGTAAAAGTTGAAATTAAACCTAAAAAGGATTTTGGTAGAATTGCTGCCCAAACTGCAAGACAAGTTATACTCCAGAAAATACGTGAAGCAGAAAGAGAATCAATTTTTAGTGAATATTATGGTAGGGAATCAGATATATTAACTGGAGTTGTGCAAAGAATAAGCAAAGGTAATGTATATGTGGACCTTGGTAAAATTGAGGGAGTTTTAACACAAAATGAACAGATACCTAATGAAACTTATAATCAAGGGGATAGAATAAAGACAGTTATATTGGAAGTTAAAAACACTGGAAAGGGAGCAAGTATATTGCTTTCAAGAAGTCATCCTAATCTTGTTAAAAGATTATTTGAGTTAGAAGTTCCAGAAATACATGATGGTATTATAGAAATACATGGTATATCAAGAGAAGCTGGATCAAGAACTAAAATAGCAGTTTCTACAAATGATCCAAATGTTGATCCTGTTGGTTCATGTGTTGGTAATAAAGGAGCAAGAGTAAAAAATATAATTGATGAAATATGTCAAGAGAAAATTGATATTATAGTATATGATAAGGATCCTGAAAAATATATTGCAAATAGTCTTGGACCAGCTAAAATTGTAAAGGTAACAGCTAATGAAAAGGAAAAAAGTGCTGTTGTAGTTGTACCAGACAATCAGTTATCTCTTGCAATTGGAAAAGAAGGTCAAAATGCTAGACTTGCTGCAAAATTAACAGGTTGGAAAATCGATATTATTAGTGAAACCCAAGAAATTCAGAAGAATGATGAGGTGGTATAATGAAAACTCGTAAAATTCCAATGAGAAAATGTATTGGCTGCATGGAAAGCTTTCCTAAAAAAGAATTAGTTCGAATAGTTAAAAATAAAGAAAACGAAATAAAACTTGATTTAACTGGTAAGCAAAATGGAAGAGGTACATATATTTGTAGAAAAACTGAATGTTTTGAAAATGCTATTAAAAGCAAAAGGCTTTCAAAATCCTTAGAAACAGAAATCCCAGAAGAAATATATGAAGAAATTAAATCGGAGATTTCAAAGAATGAATAAAATATATTCAATGCTGGGAATAGCTAGAAAAGGTGGAAAATTATCTATAGGATTTGATGCAACATGTTTAGATATTAGAAATAATAAAAGTAAGTTAGTTTTAATTGCAAAAGATGCTTCAGAAAAAACTAATAATAATATTCAATTTGAATGTGATAAATATGATGTAAAATTTATTGAATTTGGCGAAAAAGAACTTATAGGAAGATGTTTAGGAAAAAAAGTGGTGAGTGTATTGTCAATTAATGATGAGAATATAGTTGACTATATATTAAATAACATATAATCCGGAGGTGTATGAATGAGAATATATGAATTAGCAAAAGAATTAAAAATGAATAGCAAAGATCTCGTAGTAATAGCTGAAAAAGAATTGGGCATAAAAATAAAAAATCACATGAGCTCTATTACAGATTTAGAAACCTTAAGAATAAAGAAGGCTTTAAATATTATAAATAGCGGCAAAAAAACAAAGGAAAAGAAACCTGTTATCGATGATGATTCATTGGACGA
The DNA here is from genome assembly GCA_028709465.1 of Tissierellia bacterium. GTDB lineage: Bacteria > Bacillota > Clostridia > Tissierellales > Sedimentibacteraceae > Sedimentibacter. The sequence continues at coordinate 36,541 of JAQVWY010000006.1, forward strand.
TGAAATAGATATTAATGGAGCAATAATTAAGCCAATCGATAAAAAGTTAATAGCTCCAAATAAAAAGCCTGTACAAATAACTAAACCAGCACAATCTAACAAATCATCTAATAAGGGTAACCAAGGGAAAACAACAAATAAAAGTAATAAAAGAAATGATAATACTAAAAATCAAGTTCCTAATGAACCTGAAAAAAAGCCACAAGCAGTTAAACAAAAAAATATTGAAATTGAAGACTCTATAGTTGTGAGAGAATTAGCTGATAAAATTGGAGTTTCTGTTAATAATATTATTTCTAAACTTATTTTATTAGGTTTAATGGTAAATATGAACCAAGAAATTGATTTTGATACTGCTTCCATAGTAGCAGAAGAGTATGGTGTAACTCTAACAAAAAAAGTAGTAGTTGATGAATTAGAAAAAATAGAAGAATCTATTGAACTTCAGGATACTGATGATGAAAAGGACTTAGAACCAAGGCCACCAATAGTTACAGTTATGGGCCATGTTGACCATGGAAAAACATCACTATTAGATGCAATTAGAGATACTTCTGTAACAGAAAGAGAAGCTGGTGGAATTACACAGCATATTGGTGCGTCGCAAGTTGAAATTAATGGAAAGAAAATTACATTTTTAGACACACCAGGCCATGAAGCCTTTACTTCAATGAGAGCTAGAGGAGCAAAAGTTACAGATATTGCAATATTAGTTGTAGCTGCAGATGATGGAGTTAAGCCTCAAACTATTGAAGCTATAAATCATGCAAAAGCAGCAAATGTTCCAGTTATAGTTGCAGTTAATAAAATTGATAAACCAACTGCCAATGTTGACAAAGTAAAACAAGAATTAGCTGAACAAGGAATTTTGCCTGAAGATTGGGGTGGAGATACTATATTCGTTCCTGTTTCTGCTAAAAAGAATATTGGAATTGAAGATTTGTTAGAAATGATACTATTAGTTGCAGAAGTACAAGAATTAAAGGCTAATCCTAACAGGAGCGCAAAAGGTACTATAATTGAAGCTAAACTTGATAAGGGGAGAGGAGCCGTTGCAACAGTATTAGTTGAAAAAGGAACATTGAAAAAGGGAGATATGGTACTAGTTGGAAGCACTTATGGAAGAGTAAGGGCAATGTTTTCCAGTAAAGGTAAAAAAATATCCCAAGCTGGTCCATCTGTACCTGTAGAAATATTAGGTTTATCTGAAACACCTCAAGCGGGAGATTTATTAGTAGTTATGGATTCAGAAAAAGATGCAAAAAGTATTGCTGAAAAAAGAAAAGACAAAAGGCATCTTGAAACTATGAATGCTACTTCAAAGGTTTCTTTGGAAGATTTATATGACAGAATTCAAAAAGGTGAAGTTAAAGATTTAAATATTATTATAAAGGCAGACGTAAGTGGATCTATAGAGGCTGTTAAGCAATCACTTCTAAAACAAAGTTTAGATGAAGTAAAGGTAAATCCAATACATGGCGGTGTTGGTGGAATTAATGAAAATGATGTTATGTTAGCATCAGCTTCTAATGCAATTGTTATTGGTTTTAACGTTAGACCTTCAGTTGCAGCAATAGAGCTTGCAAAAAGAGAAAATGTTGATATTCGTACCTATAACATTATTTACAATGCCATTGAAGATATTAGATCAGCCGTTAAAGGGATGCTTGCTCCAGTTTATAAAGAAGTAGTAATGGGAAGAGCAGAGGTTAGAGCTACATTTAAGGTTCCTAATGTAGGTATAGTTGCTGGAGTATATGTATCAAGTGGTAAGGTTACTCGTAAGTCTTTAGTAAGACTTTTAAGAGATGATATTGTTATACATGAAGGCAAAATATCATCATTGAGAAGATTTAAGGATGATGTTTCAGAAATTAATACTAATTATGAAGGCGGTATTGGTATAGAAAATTACAATGACATTAAAGAAGGCGACATGATTGAAGCTTATATTATGGAAGAGATAAAAAGATAATTTTTATTAACAATATATGGAAAGAAGGTATGGCATGTCAAAGATAAGAAATAATAGGCTTTCAGGGGAAATGAGAAAAGTGATTTCTGAAATTATCAGAACACAAGTAAAAGATCCCCGCATATCTGATTTAACTAGTGTTACAGACGTACATGTTACTGAAGATTTAAAATATGCAAAAGTGTATATCTCTGTATATGGTGATAGCGAGTCAACTCTTGAAGCTCTTCAAAGTGCAAAGGGATTTATTCGAAGAGAGGTAGGAAAAAATATTAAAATGAGGATAACTCCTGAATTAATATTTGAAAAAGATGATTCTATAGAAAAAGGAATATATATGAGCAGTCTTATAGATAAGGTAATTAATAATGAAGCAGGTAAAGGGCATGAAAATGAATCAGAGTAGCATAAATGAAATGTTTAATATCATAGACAAATGCGAAAAAATATGTATTGCAGGTCATAAAGCACCTGATGGAGATTGTATAGGGTCTGTTATGGCCCTTTATGAAATTCTTAAGCCCTATAAAAATTTGACTGTATGTATTGATGGCAATATTCCATATAATTATAAGGAATTTATTGATGAAAGCATTTTAATGACTGAATACAACAAAGAAAAGTATGATGTTTTAATAACTCTTGATTGCAGTGATGTTCAAAGACTTGGAAAATTTAGTGATGTTTTTTATAATGCAAAAAATACTATATGTATTGATCATCACAATACCAATAAAGGTTTTGCACATATTAATATTATAGAACATAATATAAGTTCTACAGGAGAACTATTATATAAAGTAATAGAAAATAAAAAAATAGAAATTAACAAAAAAATTGCAGAACTAATTTATATAGCAATTTTAACTGATACAGGAAAGTTTAGTTATTCAAATACAAGCAAGAGTACACATGAAATAGTTGGAAACCTTATTGATAAAGGTGTAGATGTATCTTATATAGATAATGTAATTTATAACTCAAAACCGTCAAATGTTGTGAAAGCTTACATCGATTGTATATCAGGTATTGAACTGCTATCAGATAATAAAATTGGGTTAGCTACTATAACTCAAAAAATTATTTCTGAAAATAATGTTGACATGGGAGATATTGACGGGGTTGTTGAATTTATTAGAGAAATTAAAGAAGTAGAAATTTCCTGCGTTTTTAAAGAATATGATGACAGCATTAAAGTTAGTTTACGTTCAAAAAATGATATTGATGTATCAAAAATATCTGAAATATTTGGAGGAGGCGGACATAAAAAGGCTGCTGGATTTGAAATAAATGATAACTTAAGCAATTCCAAAAAAATTGTATTAAACGAATTAAGAAAATATATTGGTGAATAATGAACGGAATTTTAAATATTTTAAAACCAACGGGTATGACTTCTCATGATGTGGTAAGCACTGTTAGAAAAATATTAAATACTAAACGCGTCGGACATGCTGGAACACTAGATCCTAATGTGGCAGGTGTTTTAGTTATATGTGTTGGCAAAGGTACAAAATTTAGTGAAGTTTTAATAAATGGTGATAAGAAATACATATGTGAAATGGTCCTTGGATCAAGTACAGATACACAGGATAGTTATGGTAAGATATTGGAAGAACATGTTGTCCCCAAATTTAGTGAAGTACAAATATTAAATGCATTAAAAGATTTTGAAGGTGAACAAATTCAAGTTCCTCCTATGTTTTCAGCTGTAAAATTAAATGGTAAGAAATTATATGAATATGCTAGAGAAAATATAAAGGTAGAAAAACAAGGAAAGAAAATTAATATTAAGGAAATTAAGTTAATAAAGTTTGAATACAATAGATTATTAATAAGCGTAACATGTTCTAAAGGAACTTATATGAGAACATTGTGTAATGATATTGGTAAATATTTAAATGTTTCAGCTCATATGGGTGTACTTGTGAGAGTTGATGCAAAAGGTTTGAATATAAATGATTCTATAACATTAGAACAGCTTAAATATTTGAATGACAATGATAAATTAAATGAATGCTTAATACAGGTAGATAAAATAGTGGATTATAAAAAAGTTTATGTAGATAAAAAGTTTTATGATAAATTAATTGTAGGTAATGAAATTTCTTATGATACCTCTAATATTGAAAATGAAGAGTTTTTTATATATTGTAATGACTTACTCATTGGAATAGGCAAAAAATCAAAAGATAATGAGATAAAAATAAACAAGTTATTAATATAAGTTTAATGAAAAATAGGTGGTTTAAATGATCATTAATGAAAACCCGTCATGTGTAGCTATAGGTAATTTCGATGGAATACACATAGGACATGATACTCTTATTCGAAGAATGCTTGAATTAAGTAATGAAAAAAGCTTACAAAGTATTATCATTACATTTAAATATATTAAAAAAGAATTAAGAAAATCAAATTATAATTTAAAATATATAAATAATTTGGAAAAAAGATTAGAGTTGCTAAATGCTTATGGGGTAGATAAGGTAGATGAAATAGAACTTGATGATATAATATCTCAATATTCTCCTGAACAATTTATTAAAGAAATATTAGTTGACATTTATAATTCTAAATACATAGTTGTTGGATATAATTTTACATTTGGACATAAGGCAATGGGAAATGTAAAAACATTAAAAGAATTTGGGGAAAAATATAATTATGTTGTTGAGGAAATTCCACCGGTAAAATATAATGGTATTACAGTAAGTTCAACTCTAGTTCGCAATTTAGTAAGAGAAGGCAAGATAAAAGATGCCAATAGTTTATTAATTCAAAATTATACAATATATTATAAAGATATAAAAATTGATTATAATAAAAATATTGCTATTGTAAATAATAAGAATACTACCGTTATTCCTGCTGATGGTAAATATAAGGTAAAAGTAGGCGAAAGGCAAATGAATATTTCTATTAAAACTAATAAAGATAATTCAATAATAACTTTTGATAACTTATTAGAAAAAAATAAGGACATTATTTTTTTAGGATAACTTAAATAATTTATTAAATTTCCTAATTTTGTATTTACAAAAAATAAAATATATGTTAGAATTTATTGTTCCTTAATCTATGTTTTGCGATTCCTCAACGTATTGCTTGGATTATGGTGAAAATTATTAATTATGGAGGTATATAACAATGGTATTAAGTAAAGAAGAAAAAACTAAAATTATCGAAGAATACAGAATTAACGAGAAGGATACAGGATCCCCTGAAGTTCAAATTGCTGTATTGACTTACAGAATCAACAATTTAACAGAACATTTAAAGTCAAACAAGAAAGACCATCACTCAAGAAGAGGTCTTTTACAAATGGTTGGTCAAAGAAGAGGTTTTCTTAACTATTTAAAAGATAATGATATCGAAAGATACAGAAGCATTGTTGCAAGATTAGGATTAAGAAGATAATTTTAAAAGAAAAATAAACAGGAGCGGGGATACCCGCTCCGTTGTTTAATTTTAATAAATAAGGAGGTACTGATGGAAAAAACATTTAAATATACTTTTGCAGGAAAAGAACTGAAAATTACAACAGGAAAAATTGCAGAGCTAACAAATGGTTCATGCATAGTGCAATATGGTGATACAGTTATAATGGCAAATGTGACTGCATCAAAAGAACCAAGAGAGGGAATAGACTTTTTCCCATTGAGTGTAGATTATGAAGAAAAATTATATTCTGTAGGAAAGATACCGGGGGGATTCATTAGAAGAGAGGGCAAACCAGGAGATAAGGCAATACTTACCTCACGTCTTATTGATAGACCTTTAAGACCGTTGTTTCCAAAAGGATATAGAAATGATGTATCTGTAGTTGTAACGGTTTTATCTGTGGATCAAGATTGTTCTCCAGAAATAGCAGGTATGTTAGGTTCATCTATTGCATTGACTATTTCAGATATACCATTCGAAGGTCCAACTGGAGCTGTAAATGTTGGAATAATTAATGATGAATATATTATTAATCCTGATAGCAGCCAAAGAGAATTGTCATCACTTAGTTTAACTGTAGCAGGTACTAAAGATGCAATTATGATGGTTGAAGCAGGTGCTAATGAAGTAACTGAAAAAACAATGCTAGAAGCAATACTTTTTGCTCATGAAGAAATTAAAAAATTGTGTGATTTTATAGAAAGCATAAGAAATGAGGTAGGCAAAGAAAAGTCCAAATATACATCATTTGTATGCGATAAAAATCTAGAACAGGAAATAAGAGAATATGCTTCCCCTATTATTAATGATGCTATAATTGTTGAGGATAAGCTTGAAAGACAAGCTAAAATAGATGCATTTAAAGAAACAGCAAAAGAAATATTTTTAGAAAAATATCCGGAAAATTGTGCTGATATTGATGATGCATTGTACAACATAGTTAAAGAAAAAGTTAGAGAAAACATATTAGTTAGAGGTGTTAGACCTGACAATAGAACTATTGATGAAATTAGAAAAATATCTTGCGAAGTTGGAATGCTTCCTAGAACTCATGGATCAGGATTATTTACTAGAGGTCAAACACAGGTTTTAACAGTAGCAACTTTGGGCGTTTCAAGTGATGAACAAATACTTGATGGAATTTCAGAAGAAACATCTAAAAGATATATGCATCATTATAACTTCCCATCATATTCAGTTGGTGAAACAAGACCATCTCGAGGACCTGGCAGAAGAGAAATAGGCCATGGAGCATTGGCTGAAAGAGCATTAGAGCCAGTTATTCCAAGTGTTGATGAATTCCCATATACTATAAGATTAGTATCTGAAGTTTTAAGTTCAAATGGTTCAACATCTCAAGCAAGTGTTTGTGGAAGTACATTATCATTAATGGATGCAGGCGTTCCAATTAAAGCTCCAGTAGCAGGAGTAGCTATGGGACTTATAAAAGAAGGGGATGATGTAGCTGTTCTTACTGATATTCAAGGTATGGAAGACTTTTTAGGAGACATGGACTTTAAGGTTGCTGGAACCGCTAAAGGTATTACAGCTATACAAATGGATATGAAAGTTCATGGCATAGATAAAGCTATATTAGAAAAAGCATTAGAGAAAGCTTTGAAGGGAAGATTGTTCATACTTGGTAAAATGCTAGAGTGCATAGATACACCAAGAGAAGAAGTGAGCAAATATGCTCCTAAAATAATTAAAATGAGTATTAAGCCTGATAAAATCAGAGAGGTAATCGGTGCTGGTGGAAAGGTTATTAATAAAATTATTGAAGAAACAGGAGTTAAAATTGATATTGAAGAAGATGGTTCAGTATTGATTGCAGCTGAAAATGTTGATAGCGCTTATAAGGCTAAAAAGATTATCGAGTCAATAGTAAAAGAAATTGAAGTTGGCGAAATTATGCTGGGCAAGGTTGTAAGGATTGCTTCATTTGGAGCATTTGTATCACTTACTGACAATAAAGATGGCTTGCTTCATATATCCCAGATTTCCGATAAGAGAGTTAACAAGGTTGAAGATGTTCTTAATGTTGGAGATGAAATTCTCGTAAAAGTAATAGAAATTGACAATCAAGGTAAAATAAAACTATCTAGAAAAGAAGCTATTAAAGAACAAGATACAAAGTAAACAGAAATAAATAACGAGATAACAAATATCATACTAGTAGTATATGAATTTGTTATTTTTTATTGCTTTTAAGAGATCACGCAGTCTCATTCACAAAAATATTTACTCCCTATGGTCTTATATTTCTGGAATTCGTTGCGAATGATCTACCGCTATTTTTTAGAAAAAACACTCTAAAAAATAGGGTTAGGGCATCTTTCACTATTGTTCAGGATGGCAATGTCATTCTGAACCGAAGGTGAAGAATCTCATTATGATAATTAGTGAAATGTAAATGAAAATCTATTGAAAATTCTGTAAATATTTGATATTATACAGATAATGAATACAAAAAAATAAAAAATCATAATAAACCTTAATTTTAATACATATAATTAAAAGGGGGATTTTTATGAGATTTTTTTGTAATAATATAACATTTATAAAAAGAATAATAATGATAGTTCTTTTAGTAATAATAATTGTTTTGCTTTTGATTACCAGAACAAGTTTTAAATATCGAAGGGTTTTTAATGAAAATGATATTGAAAAGTTTATTATTAAAAAAGGTACAAATATTAACGATAAGGTTGTATCATTTGCATGCAATGTGGATTGGGGAAATGAGTATATTGATTCATTACTAGAAGTATTTGACAAATATGATGTAAAAATCACCTTTTTTCCAACTGGCAGATGGGCTGAAGAGTATCCTGGGATAGTAAAAAAATTAAGTTCTAAAGGTCATGAAATAGGTAATAATGGATTTTATAATAAATCATATGATACCTTATCTTATGACAATGCTTTTGATGATATTAAAAAAGCAGATGAATTATTGAGAAAATTAACAGCTTATGATATTAAGTTGTTTTCACCTCCTTCTAGGAAATATAATGAAAATGTCATTAAGGCAGCTATTAATTTAGGTTATCCAGGCATAGTTATTCCATCGATAGATACAATGGATTGGAAAAATGATTCAAATGCGGACAGAATATATAAAAATGTTTTTAATAATTTAAGTAATTGTGATATAATTTTAATCCATCCAACTAAAAGTACATTTAATTCTATTGGTAAAATAATTGAAGAATTATTAATTCAACAATACAAAATTGTTCCTATTAATGAAATGTTAAAGAAATAGTTATACGGAGGAAAAATGATAAATAAATATACATTAGACAATGGTTTAAGAATTGTGACGGAAAAAATAGATTATGTGAAATCAGCATCCATAGGAATATGGGTTAAAGTTGGTTCAAACAATGAAGATGAACAAACAAATGGTTTATCTCATTTTATAGAACATATGTTGTTTAAAGGAACTGAAAACAGAAAGGCAAATAAAATTGCTGAAGATATTGACAACTTGGGAGGACAGATAAATGCATTTACTAGTAAAGAATGCACTTGTTTTTATGTAAAAGTTCTTGATGAAAATATTGAGGAAGCTGTAGATATTGTGTCTGATATGTTCTTTAATTCATTATTTGAGCAAGAAGAAATTGAAAAGGAAATTTCTGTTGTTATAGAAGAAATAAAAATGTACGAGGATTCCCCTGAAGATATTGTTCATGATAAATTGTCTGAAATAGTTTTTCATAAAAGTCCAATGGCATACAATATATTAGGAACTGAAAAAAACTTAAAAACATTTAATACTCACAAGGTAAAAGATTATATGAAAAAAAATTATTCTCCATTCAATACTGTTATTGCTATTGCAGGAAATTTTGACGAAGAAAAATTTGTTGAATTAATAAAATTAAAATTTGATCATTGGAAAAATATCAATGTTAATCATAATGAAATTGAAGGAGAATATGAAAGAAAAATAATTGGTATACATAAGGATTTAGAGCAGCTTCATATGTGTATAGGATGCAAAACTATTGGGAGACATGATCCTAATTATTATCCTCTATTAGTATTAAACAATATTTTTGGAGGAACCATGAGCTCTAGGATTTTCCAAGAGGTTAGAGAAAAGAAGGGTCTGGTTTATTCAATATATTCATATGCTTCAAATTATACCAACAGTGGAATTTTCAGCATATATGCTGGAATGGCTTATGATCAGGCAGAAGAAGCCTTAAGAACTATTTTTAAAGAAATGATTGGTATGAAAAATGGCAATATTACATTAGAAGAATTCAAAAGAGCTAAACAACAAATAAAGGGGAACTATATTCTAGGACTTGAAAGTACATCTAGCCGTATGTCTTCAATTGGGAGAAGAGAGTTAATTTATAATGAAGTGGTTTACCCTGAAGAAATAATAGAAAGTATCAATAAAGTTTATTATGAGGATGTAGTTAAAGTAGCTAAAGAATTATTTGACATAGATAAATTGAGCATAACTTATGCTGGTAATTTAAAAAAATACCCAGATTTAAATGAAAAAATTAATAAAGTACTAGGAGAAAAATATGAAGATTAAAATTGTTAAGAAAAATCCATTTAATTTGCCTGCCTATGAAACTAAAGGTTCTGCAGGTGTCGATTTACAGGCATATATAGAAAATCCTATTGTTTTAAAATCCATGGAAAGATATTTAGTACCTACTGGCCTTTTTATTGAATTACCAGAAGGTTATGAAGCACAGATTAGAGCCAGAAGCGGACTTGCAATTAAGCATGGAATCAGTTTAGTTAATGGTATTGGTACCATTGATTCTGATTATAGAGGTGAAATAAAAGTAATATTAATAAATCTCGGGGATAAAGATTTTACAATTAATAATGGCGATCGAATAGCACAAATGGTTTTTATTAAGCATGAACAAGTTGAATTTGAATTAGTACAAGATTTAAATGAAACAGAAAGAGGCAGCGGAGGTTTTGGACACACAGGAATTTAGAAAAAGGGGGGGTTTTGTGAAATTAAGTGAGCTATATGACAAAGAAATAATTAATATTGATACTGGAGAAAATTTGGGGATATTTGGGGATTGTGATTTAACTATTAATGAAAAAACCGGCGAAATTATTAGTTTTATTTCTGGTCAGTCAACTGGATTTGGTTTTTTTAAAGAACAAAAGAAAAGAGAAGTTCTTTGGAAAAATATTAAAAAAATTGGAAGTGATATGATAATTATAGAAAATGATTAACGAGTAAATAATAATTATTGAATTTTAGTATAAAATTAATAAAACTTCAAAGAATAATCAGGATAGAAAAACCTGATTATTTTTTTTGGAGGAATAATAGACATATGAGTATGAATGTAAATAATAATCAACAAATAGGCAAAAAAATTAAGCCAGAACTTATTAATAAAAAAAATCAAGATGATATTAATTTAGCAGCTCAACAAATGTACAACAATCAGTTTAAAGATAATACAAATAATCAACAAATATTTAACAAAACTGAAGGAGATAATGATAATAACGATAATACTAGTGAACATGTAGAAAACATTAAAGAAATTGGTAATATCGCCAATGTAAATCCTGTAAAGGATATTTGCTTTATAAGTATAATAGGTGAAATCGAGGGACATACATCATTACCGCCTCAAAGTAAAACTACAAAGTATGAACATATTATACCAATGGTTATTGGTGCTGAAATGGATCCTGAAATAAAAGGAGTGTTATTGCTTATAAATACAGTTGGCGGAGATGTTGAAGCAGGCCTTGCAATTTCGGAACTTGTTGCAAGTATATCAAAACCAACAGTATCATTAGTATTAGGCGGTGGTCATAGCATAGGAACAGCACTGGCAGTTTCAGCTCAATATTCATTTATTGCACCTACAGGGACAATGACAATTCATCCAATAAGGACAAATGGATTTGTCATAGGAGTTCCACAAACATTTAGGTATTTTCAGAAGATGCAAGAAAGAATTACTAATTTCATAATTAACAACTCTAATGTAGAAAGAGAAGCATTACTACAATATATGTATGACACAGATGAAATAGCTAATGACGTGGGTACTGTAGTAAATGGCGATGAAGCTGTTGAAATAGGGCTTATTGATGAAATCGGCGGATTTAGCAGTGCTATGAAAAAGTTAAGGGAGTTAATCGACAAAAATCAATAAATCATGTTTGTAGAACGATTGGAAATATGGGGAAAAAATCATTGCAGTTAGAATGCATAATATGATATAATTTAAAGTAGAAATCCTTAAGGGGGACTTTATTTTCAATGAAAGCAAAAGAAAAAAGAGTTAGTAAATCTAATAAAAGTACAAGCTCAACTAAAAAAGCAAATAATAATGAAAAAGTTGTACTTTTAAAGAAAGAAATATCAGGAATATTTATTGTTGCATTGGCAATTTTCTTAATAATAGTTACAAATAAGGAAGAGCAAACTGGTATAATTGGAAAAACAATAAATATGTTCACTCATACTTTTTTCGGGAAGGGTGCTATAATCCTTCCCTATGTAGTATTAGTTATAGGGGTTATGCGCTTATTAAATATTGTAATAATAAATGATCATAGACAAATCATTGCAATTATAGGTTTTTTTATTAGTTACATAATGTATGCAGCATTATTAGATAATGTAGTTTATAATGCCTTATTGGAAAAAACAAAATTTATCGATTTTATAAAAAATTCAATTAGTTTAGGTATGGATAATGTTGGCGGTGGTATATTAGGAAATGTGACCACTTACATTCTTGTGAAATTAGTTGGTAAAAATGGTACTCTAATTGTATTAGGTTCAATGATTTTTATTTTAATCATAATTTTTACTAATCAAAGCATTATAGGCGCACTAAAAAAAATAGGTGAATTTGTAAAGAAAATATTTGCAGCGGTTTATAATTTTATTTTTACTGATATTGAACAAGGCAATAAAAGGTCTAAAGAAAAAATTAAGAAAAAACCTGAACTTGAAGAAAATATTCAAATATATGACTATACAAATATTTCAGATAATAAGTCCAATAGCAAGATAACACAGTTAAAAATAGACGAAATAGAAAAGTCAGATGTAATTAAAGATGTTAATAGCAATTCGAACGCAAGTAATATTGAGGAGGATAAAAGTTTAAATCCTATAAATAATGATGATAAGCAAGGTGAAGGGAAACCATTAATAGAAAATGATGTACAATTTGAATCTAAAGAAATTACAGATGACATTATTAATATAGCTGGTGTAATTAAAGATAATTATGAAATTCCACCAACAAAATTATTAAATCAGATTCCTCCACATCCTAAAGGTGATAAGAATAATTTACGCATGGAGGGTGAAAAACTTATTGAAACTTTAAATAGTTTTAATATACAATGCAATATATTGCAAATTAATAAAGGACCCACTATTACACGCTTTGAGCTTCAGCCAGCTCCAGGTATAAAGGTTAGCAGAATAACAAGTTTAACAAATGATATAGCGTTAAGTATGGCAACATCAGAAATTAGAATAGAGGCTCCCATACCAGGCAAATCAGCTATTGGTATAGAGGTTCCTAACAAGGTTAAAACCAGTGTAGTTTTAAGAAGTTTAATTGAATCCAAGGAATATAAGTCTTTTGAAAGCAATATTCCATTTGCCTTAGGTAAGGATATAGCAGGGAAAAATATTGTTGCAGGAATAGAAAAAATGCCACATTTATTAATTGCTGGTGCTACTGGTTCTGGAAAAAGTGTTTGTATTAATTCACTTATTATGAGTATTTTGTTTAAGGCTAAACCCGATGAAGTTAAGCTTATATTAGTAGATCCTAAAGTGGTTGAATTAAGTGTTTATAATGGAATTCCACATTTATTAATTCCAGTTGTAACTGATCCTAGAAAGGCAGCTAATGCCTTAAATTGGGCAGTATCTGAAATGACTAATAGGTATAAAATATTTGCTCAAAATAGTGTTAGGGATATATTCTCCTACAATGAAAAAATGATCGCAAATTTAGGCGAAAAAATGGCTCAAATCGTAATTATTATTGATGAGCTCGCTGACTTAATGACAGTTGCTTCTAATGAGGTTGAAGAATATATCACAAGAATTGCACAGCTTGCCAGGGCATGTGGTATCCATTTGGTTATAGCCACACAAAGACCTTCAGTAGATGTTATAACAGGAGTTATAAAGGCTAATATACCATCACGTATTGCATTTGCAGTATCGTCACAAATAGACTCTAGAACCATACTTGATTCAGCTGGTGCTGAAAAATTACTTGGCAAAGGAGACATGCTTTATCATCCTATGGGAATGGCAAAGCCTATCAGAATCCAAGGAACATTTATTTCTGATGATGAAATTAAACGTGTTGTAGATAATATAAGAGAACAAAATTTTGAAATTAAATCTCAAAAATCAAATGAAATAATTGAAGAAATTGAAAAAATACCTAATCAAGATGAAAAGGTGGATGAATATTTAGAACAAGCAATCGAAATGGTTGTTAATGATGGTCAAGCATCAGCTTCTTATATTCAAAGGAAATTTAAAGTTGGATATTCAAGAGCTGCCCGCATAATAGATCAGCTAGAGGAAAGAGGAATTGTAGGCGGTCATGAAGGAAGCAAGCCAAGGAAAGTACTTATTACAAAAGAAGAATTAGACGAAATGAGAGGAAATTAATGAAAGACAAAATGAATAAAGGTAAAAAAATATATGTTGAATCCCTTGGTTGTTCTAAAAACCTTGTGGATTCTGAAAATATGATAGGAATACTATCTAAAAAAGGGTATAAAGTGACAGAATATGCGGATAAAGCAGATTATATAATCATAAATACTTGTTCTTTTATAAACGAAGCTAAAGAAGAATCAGTAAATACTATTTTAAGTGCTGCTGCAATAAAGAATGAAAGACATGGTAAGAAAAGTAGAATTATTGTAACTGGATGTTTAGCACAACGTTACAGTGAAGATTTGAAAAAAGAGATTCCTGAAATTGATATTATAATTGGAACGAGCAGCTTTGAAAAAATTGATGAATTAATAGGACAGTATGAGAGAGAAAATAGTGTGGTTTGTGATACTAACATGGATAATGAAATTCATGAAGATTTACCAAGACATATTTTAACGCCTAATTATTATTCATATTTAAAAATTGCTGAAGGTTGTGATAATAATTGTACATATTGTGTAATTCCACAGCTTCGAGGAAAATATAAAAGCAGGAAGATTGAAAATATAGTTGATGAAGTTAAAGATTTAGCATCAAAAGGCGTAAAAGAAATTATTGTTATAGCACAGGACACAAGCAAATATGGCGTAGATTTATACGGTGAAAAGAAGCTTCATGAAGTTATCAAGAGAATATCTGAAATTGAAGGGATCAAATGGATTAGAATTCATTATTTATATCCTGAAGATATTTATGATGAGCTTATAAATGAGTTTAAGACAAATGAAAAACTTGTTAAATACTTTGATATACCCCTTCAACATATTAATGACAGAATTCTTAAGAGGATGAATAGGAATACAAATAAAAAACAGATTATAGATCTTATAATAAAAATAAGAAATGAAGTTGATGGCGCTATAATACGTACATCCTTAATTACTGGTTTTCCTGGTGAAACAGATGAGGAACATGAAGAACTAAAAAAGTTTTTAGAGGATTATAAGCTTGATAGAGTTGGAATATTTAAATATTCTAGAGAAGAAAACACTCCAGCTTACAAATTACCTGATCAAATAGATGATGAAATTAAAAATTCAAGACATGATGAATTAATGGAAATTCAAATGTCAATTTCTTACGAAAACAATTATAAAAATGTAGGTAAAATATTTGATGTTCTAATTGAAGAAAAAGATGTGGAAAATATTTATGTAGGAAGAACGTATATGGATTCAGTAGAAATTGATGGCTGCGTATATGTGACTTCAGATGAAGAACTTGTTATTGGCAACTTTTATAAAGTTAAAATAAATGATGCATTAGAATACGATTTGATAGGAGATGTTGTATATGAAATGGTTTAAAGAAATGAATTTACCTAATCAGCTTACCATAATTAGAATTCTATTAATCCCTGTTTTTCTATTTTTCCTTTTTATTACTGAAGGAATATTTAGACTTCTACCATTAATCATTTTTATTGGCGCTGCTGTTACTGATACTATTGATGGACATATTGCGAGACGGGACAATTTAATCACTGATTTTGGAAAATTTATGGATCCTTTAGCAGATAAACTGCTAACAGTATCTGCATTTATTGCTTTTGTTGAAATAGGTTATTTAGGTTCATGGGTTGTAATATTAATTATTTCTAGAGAGTTTATTATTTCAGGTATTAGAACATTAGCTGCATCAAAAGGCGTTACTATTGCGGCAAATAATTGGGGTAAGATTAAAACTGTTTTTCAGATGGTGTTAATAGTTATTATTTTAATGCACTATACAACGTATATGGATTTTGTGACTCCTATAATAAATCCTCTTGTTATAATAACTGTTTTGTTAACGTTAGTATCTGGCGGTACTTATATCTATCAAAATATAAAGGTGTTGCGATGAAAATGGTTGTATCATTGTTATGAATAACTAAAATATCCTGTCATTGTTATGAATAACTAAATTTCTTGTCATTCTGAAAGCGCAGCTTGAAGAATCTCCCACAAACATTTAGTGAGATCCTTCACTGTCGTTCAGGATGACATAATTAATAAAATTAAATCATTGACAAATGTAATATAATTATATATAATTAGAACAAATGTTCTATAAAAGGAGTGCAATAGATGGAAAAAAATAAGGCTCTTGAGCTGGCGATTGCTCAAATTGAAAAGCAATTTGGAAAAGGTTCTATAATGAAGCTTGGAGAAAATTCAAGATTGAATATAGAAGCTATCCCAACAGGTTCTTTAACACTAGATATTGCTACAGGCATAGGTGGAGTTCCCAAAGGAAGAATTATTGAAATATTTGGCCCAGAATCATCAGGTAAAACAACAGTTGCACTACATATAATAGCAGAATCTCAAAAAAAGGGCGGCATAGCAGCTTTTATAGATGCTGAACATGCATTAGACCCAGCATATGCTAAAAATCTTGGTGTTAATATAGAAGATTTAATTATATCTCAACCTGATACTGGAGAACAAGCACTTGAAATAGCTGAAGCATTAGTAAGAAGTGGAGCTGTTGATGTTATTGTAGTAGACTCTGTTGCTGCATTAGTTCCAAAGGCTGAAATTGAAGGGGACATGGGAGAGTCTCATATGGGATTACAGGCTAGACTTATGTCTCAAGCTCTTCGAAAATTATCTGGTGCTATCAATAAGTCTAATACAGTAGCTATTTTTATTAATCAGTTACGTGAAAAAATTGGCGTAATGTTTGGAAACCCTGAAACTACAACAGGAGGCAGAGCTTTAAAATTCTATGCTTCCATGAGGCTTGATGTAAGAAGAATTGAATCTTTGAAGAAAGGTGATAATGTTTACGGAAATAGGACAAGAGTGAAAATTGTAAAAAATAAAGTTGCTCCACCTTTTAAACAGGCAGAATTTGATATTATATATGGAAAAGGAATATCAAAAGAAGGTTGCATACTAGATTTGGGAGTAGAGGCTGGTGTAGTTAATAAAGCAGGTGCTTGGTATTCATATGGAAGTGATAGAATTGGACAAGGAAGAGAAAATTCAAAAGAATATTTGTTATCTAATCCTGAAATGATGAATACTATTGAAGAAAAAATAAGAGAAAAATACTCTATAGGAGAATTTAGTTTAAAAACAGATGATAGTGATTCAGATCAGACCATTGAAGATTCAGAAGAATAATTATTTAATAAGCGAATGATATGCTATTTTAGTCATCCTGAACGAAGCTCGCTAATGTTTAGGATGATTTTTTTATCAATGGAATATACGCTATGTGCATTATGGTTTACATAATACATATTCGGTAAATTGAATGCTATATAATAAAAATTAAACAATTTGTAATAAAAATAAATTTATTTTAATAAAAAAAGCACCAATTCAACATTGCTTCTTGACATTATACTGAAAAAATAATAAAATATATTATACTCAAGTAATATGAAATGGTTACTATTTTTTAATAATTTAAAAAATAAGCATTTTAATAAGTTATTTTAGTTGAAATGCATATATTTCGCAGCTTGAAAATTTAATATAGGAGGTGTTGAATTGTTGTATTATATAGTAGTAGGTATTATCTGTGCAATTATAGGTGTATTAATAGGTTTTATTATACGTAAAAATATATCCGAAAAACTAATAGGTAGTGCTGAAGAAGAAGCTAAAAAGATAATTGATGAATCTATTAAGGAAGCGGAAACAAAGAAAAAAGAAATATTAGTTGAAGCTAAAGATGAAGCTCATAAAATGAGAAATGAATATGAGAGAGAAAATAAAGAAAGAAGAAACGAACTTCAAAAATCAGAAAAAAGATTAATAAAAAAAGAAGAAATGCTTGATTCAAAAGGTATTATGGTTGAAAAAAAAGAAGAAATGCTCCAAAAGAAATTAAAAGAAATTGAAACAAAACAAATTAAATTAGCTGCAATTCATGATAAGCAAACTGAAGAACTAGAAAGAATTTCAGGGTTATCAACTGAAGAGGCAAAAAACATGTTAATTAATAACATAAAGAAAGAAGCTGAACAGGAAGCATCAGTTGCAGTTAAAGATATAGAAAGAGAAGCAAAAGAAACTGCTGAACGTAAAGCACGTGAAATAATTACATATGCTATACAAAAATGCTCGGCAGATCATGTAGCGGAAACAACTGTATCTGTTGTAGATTTACCTAATGATGAAATGAAGGGAAGAATAATAGGTAGAGAAGGTAGAAATATTAGAGCCCTTGAACAACTAACAGGTATAGATATTATAATAGATGATACACCAGAGGCAGTAGTTATATCTGGATTTGATCCTATTAGAAGAGAAGTAGCTAGACTTGCTCTTGAAAAATTAATAGCAGATGGACGTATTCATCCTGCTAGAATTGAAGAAATGGTTGAAAAATCCAAAAAGGAAATTGAACAACAAATTAAAGATGAAGGTGAGCAAGCAACTTTTGATACTGGTGTTCATGGATTACACCCTGAACTCATTAAATTATTGGGAAGGCTAAAGTTTAGAACAAGCTATGGCCAAAATGTATTAAAGCATTCTATAGAAGTTTCATATCTTGCAGGTATAATGGCTTCTGAACTGGGGGCAGATGTTAAGATAGCTAAAAGAGCAGGATTATTACATGATATTGGAAAAGCAGTAGATCATGAAATAGAAGGTCCACATGTTGCTATAGGTGAAGATTTAGCGAAGAAATATAAAGAAAGCAAAGCTGTTATTCACGCCATTGCGGCACATCATAATGACATAGAACCACAAACTATTGAAGCTGTTTTAGTTCAGGCTGCTGATGCAATTTCTGCAGCAAGACCAGGAGCTAGAAGAGAAACACTTGAAACATATATTAAACGATTAGAAAAACTTGAAGAAATATCTAATTCATTTGAAGGTGTTGAAAAATCTTTTGCTATTCAAGCAGGAAGAGAAATTCGAATAATGGTAAAACCTGAAGTAACTACTGATTCAAGTATAATTCTAACTGCAAAAGATATAGTTAAGAAAATTGAAGATGAAATGGAATACCCAGGGCAGATTAAAGTTAATGTAATAAGAGAAACTAGAGCAATAGAATATGCAAAATAAAAACGAAATATCTAGAAGTAAACAAAAAGTAAAATTGTTTACTTCTTTTTAATTTATGATACCTTTAAAATATTACTTATATTAAAACTATTCCACGCAATAAATTATTTCATTGGAAATAGTGAAAAAACGACAAAATTTGCTAATAGTCAAGGAACAATTTCTCTATTTGTAACGTCTATAATATTGGAGGTGATTTAGAATGAATAAAAAGTCAATATTGTGGATTATATTATTAATTTTGGCAGCAATAATCCTTATTACTTTTGTAAGATATTTAATTCAAAATAATGGTGAAAATATTGAGAAGGTATCATTTAATGCAACTGTAATTGAAAATATGGGAAATTCAATATTAGTAAATCCTGAAGAAGGTTCATTGGAACTTAATTCAAGTGATAAAATTGTTGTAAGAGTTCCAGTAGACAATGCAATATTAAAGGATTTATCAGAATTTATTGAAGGAAGCAAGGTTAAAATTACATATGACGGAATGATTATGGAAAGTTATCCTGCACAAATAAATGCTTATGATGCGGAGATAATAAATTAGAGGGGGGATAAATGAGATAATAATATCTATGAGGGGATTTTTTAAAAATGAATATAAATTGGAAAAAAATATAGTATTATTTTTACTGCTCTAGAAGGGAATTTTATGGGGAGAGTATTAAATGTTTTAGGTATGATTTCTATTATAATTGGAAGATGTGTTTCATACGAATTCGTGGGAATAATCAGAGTAAACCTTGATTTGTCCCACGAATTTTTTATATAATAAATTTATTTTTATCATTAATCCACATTGCTAAAAAGAAAATCCGAATTCGTACTGATAGAATTCATTAGTGATATTAATCCTGTTATTTTGGCCCCAACTACTTTAATAATTTAAAATAAAAAACACACCTAATACTGCATTTTCTACTGCTAAATATTATTTTATAATAATTATATTATCATAGAGGAAATTAAAAAACAATTGTAATAATAATGCTTATAATGTACAAAATAATATTGATGAAATAATTAATTAGATTATTTTAAGCCTATAAATTAAGACAAGAGGTTAGTTATGAATTTACTTACACAGATATGGATTATAATATTATCAGTCAGCATTATAGTTTACTTATTTGAAAAGATCCGCAAACAAAAATATAGTGTAAAATTTTCAATGCCTTGGTTTTTTGCATTTTTAATAGTTATAATATTAGCTATTTTCCCAATTTTAATTGATAAAATAGCTTTAGTATTAGGAATTAAGGAGCCAACAAATGCAATATTTTTTATTGCTATATGTATTCTTGTAAATAATATTATTAATCTATCTTTTTCAACTTCTCATGCTAAAAAGCAATCTATAAGAATGGCACAAGAAATTGCTTTGTTAAAGAAAACTATTTATATGTTAAATGATGAACTTAATGATAAATTTAAATTATCACAGGAATTGGCATTGCTAGGAACGGATATAACGAATAAAAATAATGATAAATAATAAGGGACAATTTATGAAATTTTCAATAAATAAATTAACAGGATTTTTAATTTGGGTTTTATTTTCAAATATATTGATTTATACATCTTTTTATTACAATTGGAAATTGCAACTTAATAACAATAGTATGCTCATAATTACATTTATTATATTAATAATAATTATAAGTATCATTTGGCTGTACATAAACAAAAATACTATAGCTTGGGTTACATTAAATTTAATGAAATCAGGACCGGTTATTTATATATTAACTTTTTTCTGGGCAATAATAATAAGCTTTTTTTATTTTGGGAAAAGCTTCATGTATGAAAAAACAGGTTATTGGTTGACATTTGAGAAATTGCATTATTTTTTATTATTATGTATACCAGTATATATTTATATTGTATTATCTTTTAGCATACTAGATATATTTAAAGTAATTATATATAAAGATGATAATACGTCAAACAAAATTCAACATTTAAGTTATAAATATCATTTTATTATTTTATTTGCTATTCAAGTAATAATATTGGGGATTTATTTTTGTGGACTCAATCCTGGAAATATGTCTTATGATACATATAATCAGGTGAGTCAACTTAAAGGTAATATTCCATTTAATACATGGCATCCCATTGGGCATACTTTGTTTATTGGACTTTTATTAAAAATTTGGAGTAATTATGCAGTTATTTCAATTTTTCAAATATTATTCTTTGCTTTAGTTACCTCCATGTTTTATACAACTTTAATTAAAAAAGATGTTAAATGGCAATTAATATATTTTACAGCATTAATAATGAGCGCAATACCTTCAACGGGAGTGAATGTAGTGACTCAGTGGAAGGATATACCATTTACTGTTGGACTTCTGTGGGGCACATTTATTTTGTTTAAAATGTGTTTAGTTAAAGACTATTTTAAAAATATAGCACACATTTTTGAATTTGTTATATGTTTGTTATCCATAACACTTTTCCGTTTTAATGGAATACTTGCCTTTATATTAATGCTTATTATTGCTTTAATATATGTAGTTACAAGTCACAACAAAATTCAAATTAGAAATTACTGTATTTCAACTGCTATAATATTAGCAATGATATTATTAATTAATAACATCATCCCTAATAAACTTAATGCTAATCCCAATCCACCAGGTATGAAGCTTCGTCCCATATATCAAGGATTAGCAGCTTTATATGTTAAAGGAGAAGAGGAGGATGTAGTTATTGAAAGCAGAAAACTTATTGAATCAGTTTCTACACCAAAACAAATGACAGATTATTATAACCCATACTTTGCAGACACAATTTCTAGCAATACACCACAATTTTTGAACAATCTATCTAAAATATCTACTAAAGATGCTTTGAAAATGTATATTGAAGCTGCAATTATGCATCCAGAGGTAATAATTGGAGATAAGTTTAATCTTGCAACTACCATGTGGTCTGTAACTAAAGATCCATTAAGTTATAACAATGCATATACTACAATAATACAGAAGGAAATGATTGAAGAATTTGAAGTGCACAGGATAAACAATAAAATAACAACTGCAGTTGAAGAATTTGCAAAAGATACTTATCATGAGAATTATTTATTAAATACTTTGGTATGGCGACCGGGTTTTTATCTTTCACTGGAGCTAATACTATTACTTTATTTAATTATTCATAAAGATAAAAGAAATATTCTGTTTATACCTCTCCTATGTAATGCATTTATTGTATTTTTAACGATGCCAGCACAGGATTACAGATATTTGTGGTTTATATCATTAATATTTCCGTTTATAGTGCTAGCAAGTTCAGTTAAATTACCAGAGTAGGGAGGGGAATGAATTTGTTTAATTTTATATTATATATATTATTAACTGCTATGGGACTTTTTATGATGAAGTTATCAGGTCAGCCTATCGAGCTTGGGTTAAAAGAAGGAGTTTTTTTCTTAAATATAAGTTCTAAAATGGTGTTGGCTTTAATATTTTATGCATGCAGTTTTCTACTGTGGACAGGAATAGTAGCAAAAAACGATTTAAGTTTCATCGTACCATTTTCATCCGCCATAGTGAATGTAATATCCGTTTGCTTGGGAATAATTATATTCAATGAATCTACAAACATTTATAAGTTTATTGGCATAGGAATGGCAATAGTTGGTGTAATTCTAATGAATTATAAATAAGATAATTCTGACTTTTTGAGTTTTAATCATAATCTTAATTTGCAAAATTTACTAATTCTTATTATAATACATATATAAAAATGCTGGTTAGTTGATCCATCACGTAAAACAAGTTAATGATTACATAAATAAATCGATTATCACATATGAAATAAAATGGTGTATTGAAATAAAATGCTGTATTAAAATATAATGTATTTGAAAATATGAGTATAAAATTAGAAGATATTTTTAGGAGGAGATTATGGAAGAGAGAGAATATCAAAAGAAAATAGAAACAAATAGATTATTAATGAAAAGCGCTTTTGCTAAAGAAGGATTTAAATCAGATCAACAAAAACAGATAAAACAACCACCGTTAACAAAACTTCCTGTTGGTGAAAACAAAATTGAACTAAAAAAAGACTTTTTAGCTACTATTAAAGAATCAAATATATTAACAATAATAAATGATAGAAAAAGTAATCGTGTTTTTAAAGAAGAAGGTATAACATTAGATCAGCTATCATTTTTACTATGGTGTACACAAGGGGTTAAGGGAATTAGAGGAAATAATTATGCTACAGTGAGAACTGTTCCCTCAGGCGGAGCAAGGCATGCATTGGAAACTTATCTTGCGGTAATTAATGTAGATAATTTAGAAAAAGGTATTTATCATTATTTACCATTAGAACATGCATTAGAATTAATTGTGACTTTAGATAATATTGAAGATTTTGTAGTTAATAGTCTTGACGGACAAAAATGGACTGAAAAATCTTCCGTGGTATTTTATTATACTGCAATTCCATATAGGAGTGAATGGCGATATACTTTAGATGCACATAAACTTGTGCTGATAGATGCAGGTCACGCAGTTCAAAATTTATATTTAGGCTGTGGTGCAATTAGCTGTGGAACTTGTGCAGTTGCAGATTACAATCAAGAATTGGCGGATAAATTGTTGAAATTAGACGGCAAAGATGAATTTGTAATATATGCTGCTCCAGTTGGTGTTATATAAGCAATCATATATATTTTTGTTCTATCAGAAAGTTGGTTACAATTAAAATAAAACCACAAGACTATTGGTTTGTCAATGGTTTTGTGGTATAAATAAATTAAAAAAGTTACGATATGCTGATAATCATTTACTCGAATGTTTTAATAAGATTATTAAACTTTTTACATATTTTCTTTTTATTACATTTATTATCATTACATATAACAGAGTTGCTTTCACATGAATTTTTGTTTTCTCTCCCTATATTTAAGTTTAATAAAAGTTCAGCTAAAATACAAGGTATACAATTTTTGAAGTATACTGATTTATAAATTTTCTCGTTATCAGATATTATATTTAATTTAGTATATTCATCACTAATTAATGTCGCAAGTTCAAATTCTTCGGTGAATGTATGAGATTGAATATGTGATATATAATCTATAATTGTTTCTATGTCACATGGACTGAAACTAACTATTTTTAATAATTTTATTGTTTCTACTAGTTTATTCTCAAGAATTTTCTTTTTTTCACATATTATATCAATAATATCTGTTAGTAAACAGTCTAGTACATTTAACTCTTCATCTGATAAACACATTTTTAAAGCTTTTCTAATTTTAACACTTTCACCATAAATTAACTTGGCTAATCCTTTTTCTTCATTAAAAATAGATTTAATAAGTTCTTTTATGGTACAAAGTAAATTCTTTTTAATTTGAATAAAAATATCTAAATCAGAACATTTTATAAATTCAATAATATTAATGGCTGTTTTTAATTTTCTTAAAAGAATCATATTTTTTTCAATTATAACTTTCATTAGTGTTATAATTATATTATTTACTTGCTTAATTTCATCAAAAGAACAATGGAATTTTACATTTATTAAACCTTCTCCTAGTGCATCAATTAAGCAGCCTAAAGAATACTCTTCAGAAGCAATGCTTTTTAAAATAGAATTTAAATTGTTTAGGAGTTCATATTGATTATTATAGTCTAAACATTGTATTCCTTCCTTTTTTATGAAGTTAAGAGTTTCTCTTAATTTAACCTCTAATATGTTGTTTTTATTTAAAATGGTTTTCAGCGAACGAATTATGCTTTGAGTGACAATAACATATTCACTAGCAGTTAAGCATGAATATGTTATACTGTATAAAATATTAGCTTCAGCTTGTATTAAAGCTGAAAGTGCACATTCTTCATCAGCAACTGATTTAACTATTGAAATAGCATTACTAGGAATACCTTTAGTAATGAGTAAATTTCCATCACTATTTTTATTATTAATATCATTATTTGACATTGTCATTATTACTCACATTCCTTTATAATTTTTGTTACATAAATAATCATTTATAGCATGTATAATATTTTATACAGACAAACTTTTATTGTTACATAATATCTAAAAAATATTAGTAAAACCAATCAAAAATATGATCTTTATACTTTGTTAAATTTACAATATAGGCCCACATTTGTGAGCCTATTGTTTTGTTGAAAATTATTAATATTTATAGTGCTAGTATAAAATTAATAACATCTAAATTTTTTTGTTCCAATATCATATTTTTCAATGTGATTGATTCCAATAAAGTTGTAGCACTATCATTTGCAGCAACTAAGTTGTCAATGTTTCCTGGTGTTAAATTAGCAACATCATTTATTTTTAATGCTTCATTGTTAATAAGTGTTGCAAGTGCGAATTCCTCATTAGCTATAGACTGTTGAAGGTTAGATAATGCTACTGCGAATACTGCCAATTGTGCTGGAGTAAATCCTAATGAAAGCAATGCAAGTATTTCTTCAAGTTTAGCTTCTAAAATCATATTTTTCTGAACAATTACATCAATAACAGATGTAATTGTATCATTGAATGCAATTAAAGAAGGCACTCCAGCCGCTGTAGTTGTTAAAATAACTGCTCTGTTTAATTTAGCTGCTTCAGCTTCAATCAAGAGTGCCAAACCATTTTCTTCAACTGTTATTGAATTTATTAAATTTGTTATGGCAGCTATTACAGCTGCAACCTGTTCAGCAGTTGGAGTAGGGAAAGCTGTAGAATTATTTACAATAAATCTAATAAGTCTTCTTAATTTACTTAATAGTACAAGATTCTTTTCAGTTATTACTCTCAAAAGCCCAATAACAATTTCATCAACATCCTGTAATTGTACTAAAGAAAGAGTAGGCGCAAGTAATCTAACAACATTACCTAATGCACCAATTAAATTACCTAACGCATTTTCTTCGTTTGCTATTCTATTAAGAATTGCAGTTAAGTTAGTTACTAATAAAGGTGTTATAGTAAAATTTTCTCTGTCAATATAGTTTAAAGTTTCAGTTAACTTTGCTTCCAAAACAGTGTTTTTTAATAATACGGATTTCATTGTTCTTGTTATGCTTTGACTTAATTCTGTAAAATTAGCATAAGTTAAAGCAGCACCAGTTAATAAGTTTAATTTATCTGCCTCTTCTTGTATAATAGCTGAAAGCGCATTTTCTTCTGCTGCAACAGAACCAATTATATTAAATGCTCCAGCTGTATTTAAACCTGGAACTTGTTGTAAAACAGCATCATTTTGTGGACTCACATTTTGTATATTTTCATTATTAATATTTAAAAAACTTGCCATAATTTTCTCACATTCCTTTATAAATTATTGATAACATACTTATTAATTGAAATTGAATATTAATAAGCATGTACAATAATAATTATATTCTTATGGACAAAATGTGTTACAAAATTAATTGCTTGTATATTAGCAGAAATTTTTATTATTATAATCTAACTTAGTTAGATATACTTTGTAAAATTAGATAAATTTATTGAATATAATGTTAAAAAATGTTAAAATGAGAATATTATTTTAAAGTCAGTTTTTATAATAACTGGAGGTTACTTCTAAATGGAAAATATAAAGAAGTATAAAATGACAATTACAGGTGAAATAGATAAAAATGAGAATAAAGAAGACTTATAAATTGTTTAAGTACAAGTATAAATCATATAAAATATGATTTAATTAACTAGGCAATAAAAAAAAAAGTAAGAAATATATCAACAGTTGCATGAATCAAATAGTTGAGAGTCTTAGGGAGTCATAATAATACTAAAAACGCATGTGATTTTTATTAATAGCATGTGTTTTTATTTGCAGGTATTGTTGTTAAACAAATTGTTATAAAAATATCTGTAATATTTTAGGTTGGATTCTAAAGTTAACCCTTTAAAAAATTTTTAGGTGATCTTTTTATTATTATTGCAGTACTTAATAAAAATTATTCGTTATTATTATAAAGGGAGGAGGCGAGACATGGAAACTGAAAATCATTTAATTGAAAAAGCAGCATTAGGCGACGAGGATTCATTTTCAATTTTGATTGATAGTTACAAGAATTATGTATTTGCTATTATTCTAAATTTTATTAAAGATTATAATGAAGTAGAAAATGTTGCACAGGAAGTTTTTTTTCAAATATATGTCTCCCTACCAAAATATGACCAAAAAAATTTTAAGGCTTGGATAGGTCGTATCACAACTAATAAATCAATAGATTGGTTAAGAATGAAAAAATCTAAATTCAAGGATGAAGTATTAGACCAATTTGCAGATAATATTAGCATGGACCAAAAATATAATCCAGAAATACTTATTATAGAGAAAGATAAAAAAGAGAAATTAACAAGAACATTGAACAGTATTCCAGATATTTACAGAGTTGTTTTAGAGAAATTTTATTTTCTGGGGAAATCCTATGAGCTAATAGCTAAAGAAGAGAATGTACCCATAAAGACAATTGCATCTAGATTATATAGAGCAAAGATATTATTAAGAGAGAAGTGGAGGTGCGGAGATGAATCATTATGATTATGTAGAATGGTTACTATATAAAAATAAAACACTAACAAATTCTAAAATAAAAGAAATGCAAGAACATTTATATAATTGTGAAACTTGTATGGATACATTCCTCTCTTTAGTAGATGAGCAAGAAGAAGAACTTGTTGGAATAATTGTTCCATCAAATTTTGCTTCAAAAGTATTAGAAAATATCTCCCTAAATAAGATAAGAGATATTAAGCTTAGAAAAGTAAAAAAATCAGTTAATTATCAATTTGGATATTATGTTGCAGTTGCATCTGTAACAATATTTTTAACATTAGGTGGATTTTACACTAATTTAGTGGATTCAGTGCCTAGAATAACTGCATCAATACAAGAAGTTGAAATACGGCAAAATTTAATAGCTGACTTTTCAAACAGGATTATAAATTCAACGTCAAATTTATTGATGAGTATTGAAAAAAATAAATAATATTTAGGGAGGAATAATGATGATAGAAAAGAGTAAAATTATAGGATTTATATTGTCCTTTATACCAGGCTTATCTCATTTGTATATAGGATTAAAAGAAAGAGGCTTTATATTTTTAGGAATGCTTGGAGCAGGTTTTTTAGGAACAATAATTCTTGAAATGATGTTTTATGGTGGTGGGCAAGTTTTTCTATTATTTATGTTTGGATATGCGGTGCTATGGCTAATAGCATTATTAGACTTGCTTTCAGCATGGCGTCTAGCAGAAAGAAGATATTATGAAAATATGACAATGGGAAATCATGAAACATATTATATGAGCAAAGAAGATATAAATAGCAGCAACAAAAAAAGCATAACTTTAGCATTATCCATTATCCCTGGAGCTGGTCATATGTATTTAGGATACCAGAGGAAAGGATTATTGATAATGGGAGCATTTTTCTTCTCTATATTTTTTATGGGCTGGTTAGGTATATCATTGCTGTTATTTCTGTTGCCGCTAATATGGTTTTATAGTTTCTTTGATGCAATGCACATTGTAGAAGGTTCTTATAATGAAACTAAAGAACGAGAGATAGAATTACCAATAATAAAGCATGAATGGATTGGATATGGATTAATTGGAATAGGTATAGTAATAATATTGGAACGAATACTCTATCCACTAATAAGTTATGAATTAAGAAGGTATATACAAACATCAATAGTATCATTAGTATTAATTGTAATGGGATTAGTGCTGCTAAGGAATAATAAAATAGAAAATAAAGAAATGGAAGAAGATATCGAAAAGAATATTATCCAAGATTTGGATGAGATAGCGGAGGAAGGTGATCATACTGAAAACTAGAAGAGTAGGTACAATATCGATGGCTATAGTACTTATTGGTTTTGGAATTCTATTATTGATTGCACAATTTAGTAAATCATCAGCGGTTGAATTAGCTGTTAAACTGTGGCCAGGAATATTAATATTAATAGGTGTAGAAATACTTTATTTTGTTAATGAAAGAAAAAATGGTTCAGAAGACATAATTATTAAATACGATGTATTTTCCATATTTATAGTAACAATTATTGTGATTGTAAATATTGGAATATATGGTCTAATGGAAACAGGAATTTTAGACTACTTTAAATTAGTAGTTAGCAATGAAACTATAAGATACGAAAGGAATATAGAAAATTATAAATAAACTAATAAATTTATTATTAAGTAGCTAATGAAAATTCCGTCTTTTTATTAATATGGTGTGAAGTAGATGGTACGTAATCTATTTTTAGGGATAATAAATTATTTTATGGATATTTTGGAACGGATTAATTCGCTTTTTATATGCTTCCGTTCCTATTCATTTAATTTATTTCAATCTTTTTTTTGTGTAGATTTATAACTGTTTTGTGTTTCTAAAATTATGTTATTTACAATTTCAATGATATCTTCAGTATAAGAAAGATATGGTTCGGATAAACTTTTAGTAGTTAAAGGAAAAGCATTATTTGACGATAAACGTCCAAATAATATGTAATCAGCGGATATATTATAGTTGTTACATATTTTATAAAGTGTTGATACTGACATTCCTTTTTTACCATTTTCAATTTCAGCAAGAAATTGGGGGGAGATATTAGCTTTTTCAGCAAATTCTTCGCGAGTCATATTTAATTTTTCTCGCTGCTTACGTAGCCTTTTACCAATCAGAATTATAATATTTTCTTTCAATTTTATCACCTCTATTATATATTAACCATTGCTTTCAGCGTAATAAATAAGCTATAATTATAATAATAAGCTGATAGCGTATTTATCTCTAATAAAATTTAAATTTGAGGTGTAGAAATTGAAAAAATTTAAGACCTGTTGTTTTATAGATTATTACCCGCAAGATTATTTTATGGATTTAGATGTTAAAAGTTCGAATTTTATTAAATTAAAATCAAGATTAAAAGAGACTATGACTATTTTAATTGAAGATTTTTCAGTAACTCATTTTATAAGTGGAATGGAATTTGGATTAGAACAGCTTTCTGCAGAAATTGTTCTTGATTTAAAAACTAAATTTCCTAGTATTACTTTAGAGGGGGCAATTCCTTATGAAAATCAAGTAATTAATTGGACTGAATCTCAGCGTGATAAGTACTATTCTATTATGCAAAAAATTGATAATGAAGTTCTGCTGCAATATCATTACTCTTATGATTGCATGAGAAAACGTAATTTATACATGATGAATAAATCTAAATTTATTATATTGTATACAAATAATACAAATAAAATAGATAATATTAATGAATATGCAAAATCTATTGGAAAATTTGTTATTAATATGGATATAGAGACTTCAAATATAATTCCAAGAATAAAAATATTCAGGTAATACTGAAACAAAAATCTATATCTATCGTCTATTATTAAATAATTCCCCTTTATATCAGAAGTATATTTACAGAAATATAATTATGTAAACCAAGGGTTTATAATTAGTGTAAATATTAAAATGAATGAACGTTAAATTTTAATATTTTAATGTATTAATATCAATAATTTAAATTTAGTAGTTACTTTAATGTATAATAGAGGATAAGTGAATAGAATTTGTAAATAAATGAGGTAAATAATGATTTATAATAATATTAAAAAAGCAAAATTTATTAATCGACCTAATCGTTTTATTGCTAATATTGAGATAGGTGGAAAGAATGAAGTTTGTCATGTAAAAAATACTGGACGCTGCAAAGAAATATTAACTAATGAAGCAACAGTATTTGTTCAAGAATTTGATAATCCAAAACGTAAAACAAAATTTGATTTGATTTCTGCCTATAAAGGAAGTGCATTAATAAATATTGATAGTCAAGCGCCTAATAAAGTATTCCATGAATGGATTTTAAATAGTGGTTTTTTTGAAGATATTACTTTAATAAAACCAGAATACAAATACAAAAACTCACGATTTGATTTTTATATAGAAACACTTAAAAAGAAAATATTAGTAGAGGTCAAAGGAGTAACATTAGAGGAAAATGGTATAGTTAAGTTCCCTGATGCTCCAACATTGAGGGGGTTGAAGCATATAAATGAACTTATTAGCTCAATTGAAGATGGCTATGAATCCTATGTGTTTTTTGTAATTCAAATGAAAGGTGTTTTGTATTTTACTCCAAATTTTGAAACTCATAAAGATTTTGGAGATGCATTGATTTTAGCTAAAAAAATGGGAGTAAAAATATTTGCAGTTGATTGTGAAGTTACAGAAAACAGCATAGAGGTAATTAATTTTGTTGACGTAAAATTAAAACATGCTCCTACTTATCATAATTTATAATAAAGAATGATGTTTAGAGTTTAGGTTAAAGTTGAAAAATTTAATAAATTGTTAATAATTAGTTTATAGTTATTCAAGACTGATAATGTACTATATAATTGTACTACAAAAATGCTTAAGCTTAGTAGTAATTATAAAGAGGAGGTAAAAAATGAGATTTAGTAAAAAAACAGCTACCATATGTGCTTTTTTTCTTGGCGTTACAATATTAACAGGGGCAGCCCTTGCAGATACTATGCTTGGATCAGGATTTCATAGCTTGAAAAACTCTTTAAAGACAACAATGACAAAATTAACCAGTGATGTTGATAATTTTAATGTTAATATGATTATAACTGCTAAAGTTGACGGCGAGATTTTTACGGAATTAATTAGTGATACAAAATTTGATATTGCTGGCCAAGCCCAAGAAATAAACGAAACAATATTAAAAAAAGGTGAAAAAAGGGAGATTTATTCTTATAGTGATGAAGATAAGAGTATATATAGAAATTTTGATGACGGTTCATATAATGTATATGAGAAAAGAAAATATAATAATGGCAACGCAAAATTAATTGAAAATCCACTTGAGGAAGAGCAAGTGAAGGATTTAGAAAAAATTCTTGATGCATTTGTGGGGAGTTTAGAAGATGTTATACAGGTGGAGGAATCAAATGGAAAGAAAATGTACACAGGAAATTTATCAGAATCACAAATGCCTCCTCTTGTAAATGCTATAACTTCTTTTGCTTTTAAGTATTCAATACTTGACGAATGGAATGCAAAGAATATGGATGTTCCATATC